>DASSMN010000248.1:0-8246 GCA_035688885.1 Gemmatimonadales bacterium | reverse complement strand
AGGGCGGCATGGGCGAGGTGTGGAAGGCGCACGACGACCGGCTCGACCGCACCGTCGCCATCAAGATGCTGCACGGCGCCCTGGACGACGCCACCAACCGCGAGCGGTTCCGCCGCGAGGCGCGGGTGCTGTCCCGCCTCTCCCACCCGGGCGTCGCCACGGTGTTCGACTTCGACGCCGAGCAGGGCTACGACATCCTGGTCATGGAGTACGTCTCGGGCGGATCGCTCGAGCGGCGGCTCAGTCGCGGCGAGCTTCCGCTGGACACGGTCCTCGTGCTCGGCGCCGCCATCGCCGACGCGCTGGAGAACGCGCACAAGCACGGCGTGCTCCACCGCGACCTCAAGCCCGGCAACGTGATGCTCACGGCCGACGGGCAGCCCAAGATTCTCGACTTCGGGCTCGCGGTGCTCATCGCCGGAGGCAAGGCGACCGGCCGCATGACCGACTCGGGCGCCGTGGTCGGCTCGGTGCCGTACATGGCGCCCGAACAGCTGTTCGGCGAGGCCGACGACATCCGCACCGACATTTATGCCCTGGGCGTGATGCTGTTCGAGATGGTCACCGGGCAGCGCCCGTTCGTGAAGGCGCGGCCCGAGGCGCTGATGTTCGCCATCATCAACAACGCCGCGCCGTCGGCGCGGTCGCTCCGGGCCGATGTGCCGGCCGAGCTGGACCGGCTCCTCGCCCAGTGCCTCGACAAGGACCCCGCCCGCCGCCCCGCGTCGGCCGCGGCGGTGGGCGAGGCCTTGCGCCGGATCCGCGAGGGCAAGCCCGACGCCGCGCCGCCGCCGCCGGCCAGCCCGGCGATCCGCGCCATCGCCGTGTTGCCGCTCCGGAACATGTCGCAGGACCCGGCCCAGGAATATTTCGCCGACGGGATGACCGAGGCCATCATCTCGGACCTGGCGCACATCCGGGCGCTCCGGGTCATTTCGCGTACCTCCGCGATGCGGTACAAGGGCAGCCCGCTCACCATCCCCGAGATCGCGCGCGAGCTCAACGTGGACGCGGTGCTCGAGGGCTCGGCGCTGCTGGTCGGCAACCGGGTGCGGCTGAGCGTGCAGCTGGTCTCGGCGCGGGATGACGAGATGCTCTGGGCCGCGCGCTACGACCGCGAGCTGGAAGATGTGCTCGGTCTCCAGAGCGAGCTGGCCGAGACCGTGGCGCGCGAGATCGCGATCCAGCTCACGCCCCGCGAGGCCGACCAGCTCGCCAAGCGCACGGCCGTGAACCCCGAGGCTCACCTCGAGTTCCTGCGGAGCCGGCACTCCTACTCCGCGGCGTCGCCGCAGGCGGTGGAGGTGGGGCTGCGCCATGCGCGGCGGGCGCTCGAGCTCGATCCCCATCTCGCGCCGGCCTGGTCGGCGCTGGCCGACTGCCACGCGTTTCGCGCGCTCCGGGGCATGGCCCCGCCGGCCATCGCCTTTGCCGAGGGCACCGCGGCGGCGCTCAAGGCGCTCGAGCTGGATCCCTCGCTGGCCGAGGCGCACTGCGCGCTCGGCGTGATCCGCTCGCATTCGGGCGACCTGCCCGGCGGGCTCCGCGCGCTCAAGCGGGCCATCGAGCTCAACCCGGGCCTCGCGCCGGCCTACGACCGGCTGGGGCGGGTGCTTTATGCCTACGAGCGCCACCCCGAGGCCATCGCGTCGATGCTCCAGGCGGTGAGTCTGGACCCGCTTTCGATGTACATCCGCACCGGGGCAGGCGACGCCTACTACTACGCGCGCGAATACGAGAAGTCGGTCATCCACTACCGCATGGCGCTGGAGCTGGATCCCCGCTTCGACGGCGCGCACACCGACCTCGCGCGTTCGCTCGAGGCCCTGGGACGGTTCGACGAGGCTCGGGCCGAATACGAGGAAGGCCGGCGGTTGTCGGGCGGGGTCGCCGGTCCGTCGTTCGGGCTGGCGCATCTGGAGGCCGCGAGCGGCAACGCCGCCGAGGCGCGGCGGATCCTGGCCGAGCTTACGACGACCCGCGCCAGCCGCGTGGTATCGGCGTGGGGAATCGCGGCCCTGCATGCCAGTCTGGGCGACGCGGACGACGCGTTCCGCTGGCTCGAGACCGCGATCGAGGAGCGCGCCGCGGGCATGATCCTGCTCCGGGTGCACCCGCGGCTCGATCCGATCCGGAGCGATCCGCGCTACTGGCCGCTGGTGCAGCGGCTGGGCCTCGACAGTGCGACGGAGTAGGCCGGGCAGAGCCGGTCCCGATCATCACACGCCATCCGACCTCGAGAACAAGCCATGATCGCACGCCAATGGCACGGCCGAGTCCGCGCCGCGGACGCGGACGCCTACTACGAGTACCTGCTGCGCACCGGTCTGCTCGACTACCGACGGACGCCCGGCAACCAGGGCGTGCAGGTGCTCCGTCGCCGTGAAGGCGACGCCGTGCACTACCTGCTCACGACGCTATGGGATACGTGGGACAGCATCCGCGCGTTCGCGGGCGATGACGTCGACCGGGCGCGGTACTACCCGGAGGACACCCGGTACCTGCTGGAGCTGGAGCCGACCGTGACGCACTTCGAGGTGCTGTCGCCAGGAGGCGAAGACGGGAGGACGGGAGGACGGTAAGACGGAAGGACCGGCAGGCCGTGTGGGCTGCCGGTCCTTCCGTCTTTCCGTCCGACCGCCCTTCCGGCTTCGTCCTCAGCTCTGCTTCCGATACAGTCCCGGAAACTCCCGTGCCAGCGCCTCCAGCTTGGGCGCGTCGTTGATCACGATGTACGGCTGATGCGGATGATGCTCCAGGTAGTCCTGGTGATACGCCTCGGCCTCGTTGAACCGCTCCAGCGGCACCACCTCGGTGACGATCGGCCGGCCGTACACCTTGGCGGCCTCGAGCTTCGCGATGTAGCGCCGCGCCGCGTCGCGCTGGGCGTCGGTGCGATAGAACACCACCGAGCGGTACTGGCTGCCGACGTCGGGACCCTGTCGGTCGAGCTGGGTGGGGTCGTGCGCCACCGTGAAGAACACCTGGAGCAGCTGGTCGTAGCTGATGCGCGAGGGGTCGTACACCACCAGGACCGACTCGGCGTGCCCGGTCGTTCCCGTGCTCACCTCCTCGTACGAGGGGGAGCGAACCTTCCCTCCGGCAAAGCCGGAGATGGCGGTCGAGACGCCGTTCAGATGCTCGAACACCGCCTCCACCCCCCAGAAGCACCCGCCGGCGAACACGGCGGTGTCCGTTGACGCCGCGATGCCGGCCGGGGCGGGCTCGGGTGGAAGGGCCGCGGTCTCGGTCGCGCGGACCGGGGCGGGGCGGCAGGCTGGCAGGCCCAGAAGGCAGAGGAGAGCCCCTCCGGAGAGGAGCGAGGCGCGGTGCAGGAGTGGACGACGCGGCATGGATCGGCTCGGGGTTGTTTCCCAGAGAACGTCGCCAGGGGTGGGGCGGTTCTCAAGGGCGTCCGGTTCATGCCAGCCCGCGAGCCCGCATCCTCCTCCGCCGGCGCTTCTGCCGCCTCCGCGGGCGCGCCAGCCAGGCCTTGGCGGGCTCCACCAGGGCCATCTGCGCGAACAACCCGCCGACCGATGGATGCGTTACGCTCACCCGCGCAATCCGCGTCCGATCGAACCGGGCGTTGCTGCCGCCGACCTCCGCCAGCGAGCCGATCCCCAGCGCGAGCGCCACTTGCCGAGTTTCTTCGGTGCGGCGGCCGAAGGGAAACGCCAGCGAGCGCACCGCCCCGGGCACCTGGGCCAGCCGCGCCGCCGCTTCGCGGATCTCGGCGGCGCATGACAGCGAGTCCAGGCGCGCCAGGTCATAGTGCGAGACGGTATGGTTGCCGAAGCTCACGCCCGCCTTGGCGAGCTCGGCCAGGTCGGCATCGCCCAGGTACAGCTCGGCCCCGGCCGCGACCTGTGCCGGGTCATAGCCCAGCTCCCCGCGGAGCTGGGTGAGCAGGCGCTCGACCTGCATGGCCTGGCACCGGTCGCGGGCTCGGGTCAGGAAGGTCTCAATGGGGGCGTCCGGCGAGGCGCCCAAGACCGGCGCCGCGATCGCCCGCGCGGCGGCAGGATAGGTCCGAAGGACCCAGGCCAGCTCGTGCATCCAGATCAGCCCCGCATTGTTCAGGACGCCGGTCACCAGGTACACGCGGGCCGGCACCGCATGCGACCGGAGCGTCGGCAGCATCCGCGTGAAGACCGAGCGGAGCCCGTCGTCGATCGTGATCGCCAGCGCTCGGTCGGGCAGGGTGGCGCCCGCTTCCAGCGCCGCCAGATCCACGACATTATAGACCGAGCACAGGAAGTCGATCTGGGCCGCGAAGGCCTCGGGCGTGAGCACGTAACGCTGGCCGACGATGAAGGGTGTGCTCTCGGTCTCGCAGGCGTGATAGGCGAGCACGGTGGGCGAGCGGCGGCGCAGCCAGATCAGGAGCCGGTGCAGCCGCAGGGCGTAGAGCACGAGACCGACGACATAGAGGCCGGGAAGAATCAGTTCGTGTATGACGAAGCCGTGCCGTCGCATGGTCATCACTTCTGGAAGCCGTTCGGGCCCGCGGCAGCGCAAGTTCAGGGCCGGTCCGGCGGTGGTTCACTCGGGCCGGCGCGCGGCACCTTCGCATGCGCGGAGCGCCGTCAGCACCTAGGTTCGGCCAAAATCCGTCGGCCAGCTTGTCGCGAGGCGGCTTGTCCGCCGGGTCAGTGTGACTCCGCAGGTGCCAATTCGACCTGCATTCGAGCGCGTCGCCTCCGGCTCGCCAATCAACCGATAGTCCTTTGCAACGGACCCGTGAGTGTTCGATATCGAATTGCTCGGCCGACCTGAGGGAGAGGGTGACGGCCTGTTCAGCTGGGGCCGACTCACGCTCGGCCGCTTCCAGGAGGAGTTCCAGGCGCCGCTCTATGACTGGGCGCCGGGCGACTACGCCGCCCACTGGCTCGAGTCCGCCCGGCGCCTGCTGGCCGGCGCACCCGTCGCCGTCTTCCTGACCCACATGGCTCGGCCGGATGCCGCGTACCACGTGGGCTGGCCGGCGTGGCGCGAAGGCGACCGCATCTACGTGCAGGAGCGCCTGTTTCTTCGCGAGCACCTCACGGGCGCCTTCGATCCCGAGTCTGCCGAGGTGCACGTCGGGCGTCGCCAGCAGCTGTCGGAGGAGGGCGTGCGGATTTCCCAATGGGAAGTGGCACTGCGGGATATGGCGGCTTTCGTCGAGCGGCGGGCGGGACGTTCGCCGGTCCCGACCCATGACCTGCCCTGAGCGGCGCGCCTATCCGCTCGCCATCGGCATCGCCCGCCTGAGATGCCGGCCCAGCCGAGCCGCCAGCGCGACGATCGTCAGGGTGGGATTGGCATAGCCGCCGCTCGGGAACACCGAGCTTCCGGTCACGAACAGATTCGCGCTGCCGTGGACCCGGCCCTGGTCGTCCACGACGCCCAGGCTCGGCGACCGGTGCATCCGCGTCGTTCCCATGTGGTGCTTCCCCGGCTCGATCGTGCGGCGCCACTCGGGCGGCCGGTCGGCAAAAGCAAGCTGCAGGTGACCGAGCCCCGCCTGACGAACCGCCTCGCCGAAACGCTGCGTCACCCGGCGCATGCTTTCGATGTCCGCGTCGTCGATCCGCCACTCGACTCGCGCCTGACGCCGGCCCAGCCGGTCTCGCCCCTCGCCGAGCACGACGCGGTTCTCCGGACGGAAGCTGGTCTCGAAGGCCGCGCGCATGCGCCAGCGCGTGGCCGGCCCATGCCGTACCGCCAGCTTGCGCGCGGTCGCGACCGCGATCCGGTGCGGCGCGCGCAGCGCGCGCCGAAGGTAGGGCCACGCGGCGCCGGGCACGGCCCGGCGGTTGACCTTGTTCCAGAGCTGCAGCCATGCCTTCACTTCGGCGGCCGCAAACACCCCGTGGGCTTCGTAGCGAGGATGAAAGAACAGGGCCGAGTTGAGCATACGCTCTCGCTCGGCTGCTTCACGCCGCAGGCTCAGCACGCCGCGGACCATCGCTGTGGCGCCCGGCGCGGTCGGCTCCAGGCGATAGAAACCCAGCGCGCTCGCTTCGCGCAGCACCAGGGTTCCGAAATCGACATAGGCGTGGTCCGCGAAGTATCGGCCGAGCAGGCCTGCGGAATTGCCCGGCGCATCGGCGCCACCGGGATCCGCCGCGGAGAGGAGGAGGAGGCGGGGGTTTTCGATGCCGCCGGCGGCCAGCACGAAGCGGTCGGCGCGAATGGCCAACTGGTGGCCGTCCAGCGTACGAACCTCCGCCGCGGTGCAGGACTCGCCTTCGAGCAGGAGCCTGGTGACCGGTGCATGGAGCACCAGATCGATGGCTCGCGAACGCTCCAGGCGCGCGCGATAGCGCTGCCCGAAGTCCTGGATGTTGACGTGGAAGATCTGGTTGGCAAAGCTCGGATCGGCGGGGAGGATCTGCTCCGGCCCGAGTGCCGCGGACCAGCGCGCGGGGTCGTAGTCGAAAGCGGCAAGCCCGCACAGCTCATGGGCCCGGCCATAGTAGGGCGCGAGCTCGTCCCAGCCGAACGGCCAGCCGTCCGCGTCGCACCAGGCCCGCGGCTCGAAGTCGAGCGGCTCGAGGGGCCGGCACCATCCCGCCCAGACGGTCGTCGCGCCGCCCAGCGCGCCTACGCGGGTATCTCGGAGCGGTGGGTACGGCTGCCCCACCACCTCGCCCTCGAAGAGCCGCTGGGTGCGCGGCTCGTACGACGCTCCCCCCGCCTCGAGCAGGCACACGCGCCACCCGCTGGACTCGAGCTCCAGGGCCACGGTGATACCCGCGGGGCCGGCCCCGACGATACAGAGATCGTAGCGGGGTGGCTCCTGTCCAAAGCCCTTCCCGGCATCGAGGATCATGGGCCACGTCCATGGTATTATTCGGCCGAGCCGAACGTCCGGCAGTAGCGGGAATGCCCGCCGATCTCTAATGGCGGCCGGACGCCGCGTCAACGCCGCTCGCTCTCACGACCAATACGACAGGGACTCGTGGCCGCTCGTCGCATCTCGGTCGGCATCGTGAACCACAATGGCGAGTCGTATCTGGAGCAGACGCTCCGCGCGGTGGCGCGACTGGGCCCCGACGTGGATGACGTGCTGCTGATCGACAGCGGCTCGACCGACCGCGGCCTCGCGCTGGTGCGCGAGCGCTTTCCCGACGTGCGGGTGATCGAGCTCGGCGACAATCTCGGGCCGGGTCCGGCCCGCAACCGTGCCATTCAGGCGGCCACCCACGACCGGATTCTGCTGGTCGACAACGATGCCGAGCCCCTGCCCGGCAGCGTCGAGCTGCTGGCCTCGGCGCTGGATGACCACCCCGAGGCCATCCTGGCGATGGCGGCGGTTCTCTATGAGCATGCGCCCGATACGGTCCAATTTGCCGGCGCGGAGCCGCACTTCCTGGGCACCCAGGTGCTGCTCCAGGCCGAGCGGCCGGTCGCGCAGCTCGAGACCGCCGTGCGGGTGGTGGGCACGGCGGTCACCTGCTGCGTCATGGTGGATCGTGCACGGTTCGGGAACCGGCCCTGGTTCGACGAGCGGTTCTTCTTCTACCTGGAGGACCATGAGTTCGGCCTGCGCGCGAGCCTCCAGGGGTACCAATGCCTCGTCGTCCCCGCCGCTCGCTGCCTGCACCGCAAAGGCACCATCGGCGTGTCGGTCCGCGAAACCGGGCGCTTCACGCCCATCCGCGTCCGCTACACCATCCGGAACCGTTGGTTGACGGTCTTGCTGCTCTATCGCGCGGGCACTCTGATCCGGCTGGCCCCGGCGCTGGCGCTGTTCGAGCTGCTGCAGCTGGGTGGCGCCGTCAGGAAAGGATGGCTCGGGCACTGGCTCTGGGCCGCCGGCTCGCTGGTCGGCTTGCTCCCCCATGTGTGCCGGGTGCGCCGCGCCATGCGCACGGCGCGACGACGGGCGGATCTGGAGCTGCTTCGCGGCGGGCCGTTCCCGTTCAACCCCGCCTGGCGACGCTCGAGGCTGGACCGCGCGGCCGAGCGGGCGCTGGACGGTGTGGCCGGCCTCAACTGGCGGCTGGCCGGCGGCCCGCTCGCATGAAGCGGAACCAGACCCGGCGTGACCTGCTGATCGCGTTCGCCTCTCAATTCGGTTACAAGATCCTCGGCTTTGCCATGCTGGCCCTCATGGCACGCGGACTGTCGCAGACCGACTACGGCAAGCTGATGTTCGCCTTGAGTCTCTGCGCCATGACGGTCCCGGTCACCGATCTGGGCGCCAGCACCGACCTGGCTCGGCGGGTGGCGGCCGCTCCCCGCGGGGCACGCCG
>DASSMN010000018.1:0-5811 GCA_035688885.1 Gemmatimonadales bacterium | reverse complement strand
TGGGCGGTGACTTGGAGGCTCGGGAGGAAGCGGCGGCCGGAGCAGGAGACGCGACGGTCAGGCGGTCAGACCGCCGGACGGTCGGGCGGGTGGTGGAGCAGAGCGCCGGGCAAGGCAGCTCGGGAGGCCACCATGGAGCTGCCGGCGCTGGAGGCGGTTGCCGGGGAAGCCAGCTTTGCGTCGGGAGGCGCGGCCGCCTCGTCCGGACCCGGGGTCGAGGCGCCGGATGCCGATGGGCCGATGGGGCGAAGCGAGTGAAGCAGCCCAGGCGAAGCAGGCTCCTTCGAGGGGCGCGACCTCGGGATCAGGGAAGCATCATGGGTGAAGCCACCGGCACGGCACCCTGTCCCCCTAGCGCCCTATCGCCCTATGGCCTTCTCGCCCATAATAGCCCCCATGCTGATCACGATCTCCCGCCAGTACGGCGCCGGTGGCTCCCACGTGGCCAGGCAGGTGGCCGAGCGGCTGGGCTGGCGGGTGGTGGACAACGAGCTGATCGAGGAGGTCGCCGCGCGGGCGGGCCTGCCGAGGGAGCGCGTGGCCGAGCGGGAAGAGCGGGTGTCCACCTTTGTCGAGCGGCTGGCGCGGACGCTGGCGGCGGCCTCGCCGGACGTGTTTCCGCCGCCGGACAGCGCCGGCGCGGTGGTGGATGTGCCGGAGACCGACCTGGTGCGGATCACCGAGACCGTGGTGGCGGAGATCGCCGCGCAGGGGAAGGTGGTGTTCGTGGGGCGGGGCGCGCCGGCGGTGCTGTCGCGGGAAGCCGACGCGCTGCACGTGAAGCTGGTGGCGCCGCGGGCGTTCCGGATCCATGTCGCCGCGGGCCGGCTGGGCTGCTCGACGGACAAGGCGGCGTCGGTGCTGGAACAGACCGACCGGAACCGGGCGCGGTATCTCCGGGAGTACTACCGGCGCGACTGGGACGACCCGGTGAACTACCACATCACGATCAACACCGGCGTGCTCGGCTTCGACGGGGCAACCGACCTCATCGTGAGCCGAGCCCGCAGCATGGGATTCGTCTAGCGCCCGACTCCGGCCGGTCCGGCGGCCTGATGGGGCCGGCAGCCGAGAAGCTGGAATCGTCCGAGGATCCGCTCGAGCGGACACCAGCCGGTGAAGCTGGACTGCAGCAGGTTCAGGCCGACGAAGGCCGTGAACAGATACCACCAGGGGCTCACCAGCCAGGCGAGCGCCAACGAGATCAGCACGAAGCTGCCGGCAAAGCGCCGGATGACTGCCTCACTGCACATCGTTGTCTCCTTTACACAGTTGCGGGCTCGCGGCGCCGGAGCTCCCAGTAGAGCAGCGGCACCACGACCATGGTGAGGAGCGTCGCCGCTACGGCGCCGCTCATCAGGGCCACGGCGAGGCCCTGGAAGATCGGGTCGAGCACCATCACCAGTCCGCCGATCACCACCGCCGCCGCCGTGAGCGCGATGGGCCGGAACCGCACGCTGCCGGCCTCGATCACCGCCGCTTCGACCGAGGCGCCACGGGCTTCGGCCAGCTGGATGAAGTCCACCAGCAGGATCGAGTTCCGCACGATGATGCCGGCGAGCGCGATCATGCCGATCATCGAGGTGGCGGTGAAGAACGCGCCGGTGAGCGCGTGGCCGGGCAGGATGCCCACCAGCGTCAGCGGGATGGGCGCCATGATCACCAGCGGCACCTTGAAGGACTGGAACCAGCCCACCAGCAGCACGTAGATCAGCACCAGCACCGCGGCGAACGCCACACCGAGATCGCGGAACACCTCCAGCGTGATCTGCCACTCGCCGTCCCACTTCATGGCGGTTTCGTCGAGCCGGGCCGGCTGCACCGCGTTGTAGCGCCGGATCTCCGCGCCGTTCACCCGGACGCTGTCGAGCCGGCGGTTCATGGCGAGAATGGCGTAGACCGGCGACTCGATGGCGCCGGCGACGTCGCCCGTGACGTAGATGACCGGGCGGAGGTCCTTCCGGAGCCGGACGGACTCGCGCGCGGACGAGTCCACGGCCACGAAGCGCGCCAACGGCTCGGGCCCCCCCGCGGTGGCCACCGGCAAGCCCAGCAGCGCCTCGGCGCTGGAGCGGTCGGGCAGCGGGAGACGGGCCACGATGGCGACACCTTCCCTCGCCGTGGGACTGGGTGCCAGCCCGGTCGCCGCTCCCGACTGGGCCAGGGCGACCGTGCGGGTGATCTGCTCGACGCTGGCGCCCGCGGCGGCGGCGCGCTCGCGGTCCACCCGGAAGGTGATCTGGCGCTGGGGCGCCTCGAGCGTCCAGTCCACGTCCACCACGCCGGGGGTGGTCTCGAACACCTGGCGCACCCGGCGGGCCGTCTCCAGGCGGGTCTGGTCGTCGGCCGCGTAGATCTCGGCCACCAGCGTGGAAAGCACCGGCGGACCCGGCGGGATCTCCGCCACCTTGGCGCTCGCGCGGTAGCGCCGGGCGATCGCATCCACGCCGGGCCGCACTGCCACGGCGATCGCGTGACTCTGGCGCGACCGCTCGCCCTTGGGCCGGAGGTTCACCTGCACGTCGGCGACGTTGTCGCCCCGGCGCAGGAAATAGTGCCGAACCAGGCCGTTGAAGTTGAACGGCGCGGCGGTGCCGGCATACAGCTCGGTGCTCTCCACCTCCGGCACCGTGCGGAGGTAGGCGGCCACCTCGGCGCCGAGCGCGGCGGTCGCTTCCAGCGTGGTGCCTTCCGGCGTGTCGAGCACCACCTGGAACTCGCTCTTGTTGTCGAACGGCAGCATCTTGACCGACACCACGCGGAGGGCCACCAGGCTCACCGACGCGAGCAGCAGAACGGCCACCATTCCATAGAAGGCGAGCCGGCGTCCGGGGTGCTCGACCAGGCCCCGCATGAGCCGCGCGTAGAAGGTGGGGAACCAGCCGGCGGGCGCGGACCCGTGGTCCGGCCCCCCGTGCGGATTTGCGAGCGGCGACGGTGAGGGCGCCGCGTCGGCGGCCGCAGGCACATGCCCGCGCAGGAGCCGCAGGGCCAGATAGGGCGTCACGGCGAACGCCACACCGAGGGACGCGAGCATCGCCACCGAGGCGCCCACCGGAATGGGCCGCATGTACGGCCCCATGAGCCCGGAGACGAACGCCATGGGCAGGATGGCGGCGATCACCGTGAACGTGGCCAGGATGGTCGGGTTTCCGACCTCGTCGACGCCCGCGATCGCCGCGGCCTCCGGGTCGGTGCGGTCCCGTGCGAGGTGGCGGTAGATGTTCTCGACCACCACGATCGCATCGTCCACCAGGATCCCGATGGAGAAGATCAGCGCGAAGAGCGTGATCCGGTTGAGGGTGTAGCCCAGGGCATAGTACGCGAACAGCGTGAGCGCCAGCGTCACCGGCACCGCCACCAGCACCACCAGCGCCTCGCGCCATCCCAGGAACACCCAGATGAGGGCCGTGACCGACAGCGTGGCGATGAGCAGATGGAGAATGAGCTCACTCGCCTTCTCGCGGGCGGTCTCCCCGTAGTTCCGGGTCACGCTGACCCGCACGTCGGAGGGGAGCAATCGGGTGCGGGCCGCGTCCACCCGCGCGAGCACCGCGTGGGCTACGGTCGTGGCGTTGGCGCCCGGGCGCTTGGCCACGCTGATCGTCACGGCACTCTCGCCCTCGCCCGCCGCCGCGTGGGAGACGTAGCTGGTCCGCTCGGCGAAGTCGTCCCGCACGGTCGCCACGTCGCGCAGGTAGACCGGCGCGGAACCGCGGCTCGAGACCACGACGGCGCCCACCTCGCCGGCGGTGGCGAGCGGCGCGCCCACCCGCACCAGCGCGACGGCGTTGCCCGCGGTGAGCTCGCCGGCCTGGAGCCGCGCGTTCATGCTCTCGAGCGCGGCGGCCACCTCGCCGGGCGTGACGCCCGACGCCGTCAGGCGCACCGGATCCAGCTCGACCCGCATCTGGCGCGGCTCGCCGCCGGTGACGAAGGTGCGCGCCACCTCGGGCACCGTGCGGACCTCGTCCTCCAGGTGGATGGCCACCTGTCGCAGCTCGTTGGACTGGTAGCGCGGCGAGTGCAGGGTGAGCGTGAGGACGGGCACGTCGTCGATCGAATGCGGCACCACCAGCGGCGGCGTGGCGCCGGGCGGCGCCTGGTCCGCGGCCGACAGCAGCTTGGCGTGCACGTTCACCACGCTGCGCTCCTGGTTTTCACCTACCCGGAACCGCACGGTGATCAACGCGAAGCCGTCGCCCGCCGTCGAGTACACGTGCTCGACGCCGGGGATCTCGGCCATGCGCCGTTCCAGCGGACGCACCAGCAGGTTCTCGGTCTCCGCCGGACCGGCGCCGGGCAGGCCCACGAGGACGTCGATCATGGGCACGGAGATCTGGGGCTCCTCCTCGCGCGGCGTCGCGAGGATGGCCAGCAGGCCCGCCGCGAGCGACGCCAGCGTGACGAGCGGCGTCAGCTTGGAACGGAGAAACCGCTGGGCGATCCGTCCGGCGACACCCATGGCTAGCGATCCTCTCCGCGCGCCGGCGCCGTCGCGGGGACCACGATCCGCTCGCCGCCGTCCAGGCCCGACAGCACCTCGACGGCGCCGTTCCTCTCGCGGCCGATGCGGATCCAGCGGAGCGCCGGCTCCGCGCCGGCCTGGACCCGCACGCCGGTGAGATCCCCTTCGCGCAGCAGGGCCTCGACCGGGATCAGGATGGCGCGCCGCTCCCCCCGGCCGATGCGCAGCGTGGCGGCCGCACCGGACGGATGCGCAGCCTTGCCATTGTCCACCAGCGCGTTCACGGTGTAGAGCGCGCCGGCCGCCGGCACGACACCCTCGAGCACGGCGGGCACGGAGCGTCCTTCGATGGTGGCCTCGAGGCGGGTGCCGGCGGTGAGGCCGGCCGCGGCCTCGGGGGCCACGGTGACGCTGATCCGAAGTCTCGAAGCGTCCTCCACCGCGAGAATGGGCGTGCCGGGCGCGACGAACGCTCCAGGGTCAACGAACCGCCGGGTGACCACGCCGTCGAACGGCGCCCGAATCCCGGCGTAGACGCCAGTGGCGTCGATCTCACGGGCCGCGGCGCGGGCGGCGCGGGCGCCCGCGTCGGCGCGCGCGAGGCCGGTCTCCGCGGCGTCGAGCTGGGCCTGAGCGGCGGCGCTGTCCGCGAACAGCGCGCGCATCCGCCGGGCCTGCGTCTCGGCGTCGGCGCGGACCGCGTCGGCCTCCGCCACCGCGGCGGCGGCCTGCGACCGCCGCGCCTCGAGGTCCCGGTCGTCAATCCGCGCCAGCAGACGGCCCGCTCGGACGCGGGTACCCTCCTCGACCAGCACCGACGTCACCGAGCCCGTGAGCTTGGTGGAGAGCGTCGCGCGGCGCACCGGCTCGGCAATGCCGGCCGCCTCGAGCGCGGCTGGGAGAAGGGTGTCACGCACGGCGACGATCCGGCTCGGCGACGCCTCGGCGCCAACCACGGCGGTCTCGGGCGCGGGCGCGCCGCGGCAGCCGGCGGCGAGACCGGCGCAGAGCAGGGAAGTCCACAGGGCACGCATAGCTAGGGCTCCATCTCGTCGAGTCCGGCGAGGTCGGCGGGGTCCTGCCCGGTGGCACGGCGACTCCGGGCCAGGGCCAGGATGAACTGGTAGCGGGCGTCCGCGTCGGCCAGGCGCGCGGCCGTTTCCTCGGCGGCGGCATCGAACAGCTCGACCACGGTGGCCAGGCCGCCGTCGTAGCGGCGGGTCACGATCCGGTGCGCCTCGGTGCTCTGATCCACGGCCTGGGCACTCGCGGCCATGCGGACCCGGGCGGTCGCCAGCGCAGTGGCGGCCTCGGCCTGCTCCAGGAGGCCGCGCGCCGCGGCC
>DASSMN010000096.1:0-12577 GCA_035688885.1 Gemmatimonadales bacterium | reverse complement strand
GTCGAGCGCATCGTTCCGATAGACGACGGGGTCGGCCCCGAGCTCGCCCGCGTACTGCACCAGGTTGTACGTGAAGCTGTCGTAATTGTCGAGAACGAGGAGCATATTCGAAGCTAGCGCGCCTTGAGCGAGTCCGCCATGCGACTCATGGCGCGCTGGATCGAGTCCCCGCGCCGCAGGCCTTCCGCCCGGAGCGAATCGCCCAGGCGGATCTGGCGCTCGCTCAGCGCACGCGCCTGTTGCTGCACTTTGTCCGAGGCCTTCTGCGCCTTGGCGTCCGCCGAGTCCGCGACCGCCTGCGCGGCCTCGGCGATCGAATCGGCCCGGGCCTCGATCGCGTCGGTGGAGTCGGCATTGTCGGCCCAATCACCGTTCCGGAGGTGTTCGGCCAGCGACTCCGGCAGCAGCAGCGGGAGCTCGACGTCCCCCGGGGTCAGCGTCGCGGTTCCCATCTCCTCGTATCCCGAGTCCTGCTGCACGCAGAAGAAGAAGGTCTTCTCATCCAGCCGGTTCATGTGAATGTTCACGTCACCGTGCTTCTTGGCCGAGTCAGTTTCGATGTTGGCCGCCAGCCGGCATCCCGCCAGTCCTTTGGCCACCAGCGAATCGTCCATCTTCACCTGAAGCTCGATCGAGGACACCTTTTTGGGGGTTTCGCGCTTCACCGTCAGCCGCTCGAGCTGCCCGAGCTTGCTGCCGTTGAGCTGAAACGGCACGAACGGCAGCGGAATGCTCAGCGGCTCCGAGCTGGCGATGACCGATTCCACCTTGGATCTGCCGTGCCGGAAGATCGCCACCACGATCATTCCCAGGCAGAAGATGCCGAAGGCGCCCAACAGGATCCGTAGCCAGTAGCTTCGCATGGTTTCGGCCTCCGGGCCGCTCGCAGGGGTCCACACCCGCATAGGGTTCAAATGTTCCAACTAGAGACGTTTAGCAGCCGTCGAAAGTTTCACGCGGCCGCCGCCGTCCGGCAGCCCCGCCCGCCGGAGGAGGCGTGATCCAGGTCGAAGGGCTCGAGAAGCAGTATGGCGACTTTCCGGCCGTTCGGGGGCTCAGCTTCACGGTCCAGCCGGGAGAGGTGCTGGGGCTGGTCGGTCCCAACGGCGCCGGGAAGACGACCACGATCCGAAGCATCGCCGGCATCATCATCCCCACGCGGGGCACCATCCGGATCGGCGGCTTCGACCTGGCGGCGCAGCCGGTGTCCGCCAAGTCGCTGCTCGCCTTCATCCCGGATGAGCCCCACCTGTTCGAGTACCTGACGGCGGAGGAACATCTCCGGTTCGTGGGTCGGCTGTACCAGGTGGCCGACGTCGATACCCGCATCCCGGGGTTGCTCGAGGAACTCGACCTGGCCCAGAAGCGGACCGCCCTCCCGGGTGAGCTCTCGCGCGGAATGAAGCAGAAACTTGCCATCGCCTGTGGCCTGCTGCACAGCCCCGCAGCGCTGCTGCTGGACGAACCGCTCACCGGGCTCGACCCGGTTGGGATCCGCCGGATGAAGGCCACCATCGTGCGCCGTGCGGAGGCCGGGGCCGCCGTCATCCTGAGCTCACATCTGCTGCACCTGGTGGAGGAGATCTGCACCCGGGTGCTGGTGATGAATGCCGGTCAAACCGTGGCGATCGGCACCGTGGCCGACATCGTTGCCAGCCGGCCCGCGCTGAGCGGCCGCCGGCTGGAGGACATCTTCCTCGCGCTGATCACGCCCGAGAGAGATCAGCAACCGTGATCCGCGTCTTCCTCTACCTGGCGTGGCGGTCCACCTACAATCGCGTGGCGCGGCAGGCGCGCCAACTGAAAAATCCGAGATATCTCGCGGCGCTCGCCTTCGGACTGACCTACCTCTGGATCGTGGCGGTAGATCAGCGGCCAGAGCACCCGCCCCAGGTGCTGGTAGGCGCGCGCTGGCTCGAGCTGGTGGGAGCCATCGGGGTGATCGGCGCGCTGCTCTGGGGATGGATCTTCGGCATCGAGCGCCGGGTGCTCGCGTTCAGTCCCGCCGAGGTGACCTTTCTCTTCTCCGGGCCGGTCACCCGACGCGGCCTGGTGCAGTACAAGCTGCTCCGCAACCAGATCCTCATCCTGTTCAACTCGCTCCTCTGGACCCTGATCCTTGCCCGCGAGCGGTTCGGGGCCTCTCCGTGGCTGCGCGCGCTCTCCATCTGGGTGCTGCTCACCACCATCTCCTTCCATCGCCTGGGCGCGTCGTTCGTGCGCACCAGCCTGCTGGAGCACGGGCGGATCGCGCTGCGCCACCGCGTGGTGTCCCTGGTGCTGCTCGGCGCCCTGGTGATCGGCGTGGCCTGGAGCATCCAGGACGCCATGCCCGACCTCGCGGCCGGCTGGGCGGGCGGGCTCACCACCTTTCTCGATGCGCTGACCGAGGCCGCCGAACGACCGGTGCCGCACGTGTTGTTGGCGCCGTTTCGGGCGATGGTGCGGCCGCTGGCCGCGCACACGCTGGGCGACTGGCTGCGGGCCGCCGGTCCCGCCCTGGGCCTGCTCGTGCTGCACTACATCTGGGTCATCCGCGCGGATGCGGCCTTCGAGGAAGCGTCGGCCGAAGCGGCGCTCCGTCGTGCGCGGCTCTCGAGCCGTGAGCGCGCCACGCCGCGCCTGGCACATCGGCGGCTCCCTGCCCTCCTCCGACTGGCGCCGGTGGGCTGGCCGGCCCAGGCGCTCCTGTGGAAGAACCTCCTCGCGGTGGTACGGACTCGACGGGCCCGAAATGTGGCCGGCGCACTCGCCGTGGGGGCGCTCGTGGCGGCCGTGCTTTCGTTCCAGGTGCAGGGCTCGATCGCGGAGGCGGCCGGCTGGCTCGCCGTCACCTGGGCGGGCCTGGCTGTTGTCATCGGCCCCCAATGGGTACGCAACGACCTCCGAAGTGACCTGCTCAAGCTGGATCTGCTCCGGAGCTACCCGCTCGCGGGACGATCGGTGGTCGCCGCGGAGACGGCCGCCTCCACGCTGGTCTTGACGGCGCTTCAGGCGGGCCTCCTCCTGGTGGCGTACTTCGCATTTCTCGGCAACAGCCACATGGAGCCGCCGCTCGGGCTCCGCACGGTGGCGCTGCTGACCGCGCTCGCCAGCCTGCCCGGCATCAACTACCTGGGCATGCTCATCCAGAACGGCGCCGCCATTCTCTTCCCGGCCTGGGTGCATCTCGGTGGCGGGCGCCCGGGCGGCGTCGAGGCGCTGGGCCAGAACATGCTGATCATCGTGGCCTATTCCGCCGTGCTCGCGGCTGCCCTGGCCCTGCCGGGCACGCTCGGGCTGCTGGTGTTCTATCTGCTGCGTGACGAGGTGGGCTGGTGGGGACTGGTTCCCGGCGTCGCGGTGCTGCTGCTGGGCCTGGCGATCGAAGCGGCGGTGCTGCTTGGCTGGCTGGGCCGGGTGTTCGAATCGACCGATCCCGCCGCAGCGGACGTCGCTGCCTGAGCGGCGAGGCTAGGTCGTGCGCGCCGGTGGGGCGTGAAATCGGCCGAACCGCAGCGCGAGCGTCGGGAGCACGAAGAGGCTGAGCGCCGTCGAGGTCAGCAGGCCGCCCAGAATGACGATGGCCATCGGGCCTTCGATCTCGCGGCCGGGATCGCCGCTGCCGATGGCCAGCGGCAGCAGGCCGAGTGCCGTCACCAGCGCGGTCATGAGAATGGGGCCCAGCCGCTCCAGGGCCCCGCGCAACGCCGTCGCCCGCCCCCATTCAGCGCCCTCGACCATCACGAGGTGATCGTAGTGCGAGATCAGCATCACCGCGTTCCGGGTGGCGATGCCGAACAGCGTCACGAAGCCCACCAGCGACCCAAGGCTCAAGAGCCCGCCCGTGGCGAACACGGCCAGCACCCCGCCCACCAGGGCGAACGGCAGGTTCGCCAGCACCAGGAGCAGCCGGCTGGTTTCCCCGAACGCCACCGACAGCAGCATGACGATGCCCGCCGCGGCGAGCAGGCTGTCGCGCAGCAGCTCGCGCCGGGCCGCCCGCTGGGCCGTGCCGGTGCCGCCGACTTCCGCGTAGACGCCCGCCGGCAGGATGGTGGTCCGTCCGAGCGTGGACTCGAAGTCCCGGGTGACCCCGTCGGGATCGCGGCCGCTCACGTTGGCGGTGACGGTCTGCACCCGGCGCGCGCCGACATGGGAGATGGCGAACCGACCCGTGGTGCGCGCGATGTCGGCGATCTGTCCCAGCTCGACCTGGCGGCCACCCTCGGCGGTGACCGGCAGCGCGCGCAGGTCCTCAGGGCGGGTCCGGCGCTCCGGCAGCAGCGTGACCACCACGTCGGTGGCGCGGTTGCCCTCGAACGTCTGCGCGACGCGGGTGCCACGGGTGGCGGTCTCGAGGGTGGATAGCACCTGGTCGGCGCGGAGGCCATACATCGGCAGCTCCCCGAGACGGAGGCGCACCGTCACTTCGGGTGCCACCGGCGGCGGATCGTACTGCACGTCGATGGCGCCCCGGATGCGCGCCAACGCCTCCGCGGCCCGACGCGCGGCCACGTCGAGGCTATCGAGGTCGTCGCCGTACACGCGGACCACCAGCTCGGCGGTCGAGCCGGTCAGGGTCTCTTCGATGCGCTCGGCGAGGAAGCCTCGGATGGCGAAGTTGACGCCGGGGAACCCGGCGAGGATGCGCCGCAGGTCGTCCTCGACCGTCTCGGCATCCCTCCCGGTGAGCGGCACGAGATCGACCTCGAACTCGGTGTAGTGCGTGCCCCACGTGTCCTCCGACAGCTCGGCCCGGCCGATCCGCTGGGCGACCGATCGCACCCGCGGGTCGCGCTTGAGCGCCGCCGTCACCTGCGCGCCCAGACGGAACGACTCGTCGAGCGACGTTCCGGGCACGGCCGACATGTGAATCAGGTAGTGCCCCTCGCGGAACTCCGGAAGAAACGTGGCGCCGAAGAACGGCAGCGTGGCCACCGCACCCACACACACCAGCGCCGTCACCGCCATCACCGAGGCGGGCCGATCAGTCAGCCACGCGAGGACGCGACCATACTTGGACTTGAGCCATGCCAGCGTCGACGACTCGTGCGCCCGATGCTCCCGGGAGCCCAGCACCAGAAACGTGAGCGCGGGCGTGACGGTGAGCGCCACCAGCAGCGACGCCAGGATCGCCAGGATGTACGCCAGGCCCAGCGGGCGGAACAGCGCCCCTTGTACGCCGCTCAGGGTCAGCACCGGCACGAAGACCAGCGCCACCACGAACGTGGCGTAGATGACGCTGCTCCGGACTTCGAGGGAGGCTTCCAGCACGACCTGTCCCGTCGAGCGCGGCGTGGGCGACCGGCGGTTCTCGCGGAGCCGCCGCGCGATGTTCTCCACGTCAATGATGGCGTCATCCACCACTTCGCCCAGCGCGATGGCCAGCCCGCCCAGGGTGAGCGTATTGATGCCGAAGCCGAGCCGGTCCAGCACGATGAGCGCGGCCAGCAGTGAGAGCGGGATCGCGGTGAGGGAGATGGCGGCTGCCCCGACGTCGGAGAGAAAGACCAGCAGCACCACGGCCACCAGCACGGCGCCAAGCAGCAGCGAGCTCACGATGTTGCGGAGCGCCAGATCGATGAATTCGGAGGGCCGGAAGATGTCGCCGTGGAGCACCAGGCCTTCCGCCCGCATGGCGGGCTCGAGCCGGGCCAGCGCGGCCTCGGCTCGCTGAGCCACGACCTTGGTGTTGGCCCCGAGCTGAGCCGAGATCACGATGACCAGCCCGCGCTGTCCCTGCACACCGCCTTCGCCGAACCGGGTGGCAGGGGCGTCCACCACGCGGCCCAGATCCGCCAGCCGGAGCACCGCGCCCTCTCGCTCCCGCACCACGGCCTGCCCGAGGGCAGCCGGGGTCAGGGCCTGACCCTCCGCCCGGACGGTGATCCGCTGGTTGGGGCCGTCCAGTACGCCCGCCCCGCGGACGCCCGTCGCCTGACGTGCCGCCTCGACCACCTCGGTGACCCCAAGACCGTAGAGTCGCAGCCGCTCGGGATCGAGCTGCACCTGGAGCTCGCGCACCTCGCCACCGAACACGGCGACCTTGGACACGCCAGGGGTGGCCAGCAGCCTCGGCTGCATCACCCAGTCCACGAAGGTCCGCTGCTCCATCAGCGAGCGGGTGGCGGAGGTCACCCCGATCACGAGCACCGTGCTGGATGACGAGGTGAGCGGGGTCAGCACCGGCGCCTCGACCGTCGCGGGCAGCCGTCCGCTCACCTCGACCATGCGCTCCGCCAGCGCTTGTCGGGCCCGGTAGATGTCCTGGTGCTCCGCCAGCACGGCGGTGATCACGGACAACCCCTGGATCGACTGCGATCGTACCGCCGCGATGCCTTCGACGCCGTTGATCGCGTCTTCCAGCGGCTTGGTGACCAGCACCTCGACCTGCTCGGGCGAGAGCCCGGGCGCTTCCGTCTGGATGGAGACCTGCGGGGGCGCGAACTCGGGAAACACGTCGAGACGAGCGTTGGCCACCACGCCCGCGCCGTAGACGACCAGCGCGAGCGCGAGCCCGATGACGACTCCGCGGTGCCGGATGGATTGGCGAACCAGGCTGGTCAGCATGCGTGACGGGGCGGCCTCACTCGCCCGACTCGTCGCCCACGGTCACTCGCGCCCGGAATTCCTCCGACAGAAGCTCTTCGGCGCCCCGAACGACCACCGAGTCGCCGGCCGCGAGCGGGCCGCTTACCACCCATCCACCGGGCACCGGGTGATCGGTAACCACCCGCACCCGCTCGAATCGGTCGGCCCCGTGCGCGCGGTAGGCCCAGGCGAGCCCTTGCCACTGCACCACGGCGACATCCGGTACGAAGGCGCCCTTGGCGGCGCTGTCGCCGCCGGTGGGCGCGAGCGATTGGGCGTAGGCCACGACGGGCGTTCCCGGCGTCGCGCCGGGCCACCCTCGCTCGGCGCGGTAGAGGTAGGCGGGCCGGCGGGTCACCGGATCGGCGTCCGGGGCCGGCCCTACCAGTCGGGCCGTCGCGAGGGCGGCAGCGGAGGTCGGCCCCACCCGCAGGCGGGCAGGCGGGGCGCCGCCGCTCGGGTCGAGCCAGGCCACGCGCACGAGCGGCCGGCTGTAGTCGGCCACTTCGAGCAGCACCTGCCCTGCTTCGACCAGCGCGCCGGGCTGCGCGCCTACCCGCGTGACGATACCACCGATCGGCAGTGCGAGAGGCCGAGCGTCGGAGACCTGCGCCAGGGTGACGTGGGGAGACACGCGCTCGCCGAGGGTGGGCCACCGGGCGCCCTGGGGGACGGTGAAACGCCCCGCCACCGGGGCACGCAGTACCGCCGCGCGCTCGGTTTCGGGCACCACCTCGCCGGCGAGCTGCAGCTCGGCCCCGCGTGCGGCCGACCGCACAACGGCGAGCTCGACCCCGACCCGCCTCCGTTCGTCGGGCTTGAGCGCGACCACGACCGCTTCATTGTCTCCACTCACTCGGCTCGGCGCCACCACGGGCTCGTCGCGCTCCGCGTCACGGGTGCCCGCGGAGCGATGGGCCCGATACAGCACCACCAGCACGATCGCGATGGCAAGGGCGATCACGCCGGTCATCACGCGGCGCACGGCGGGGCTCATCGTTGGACCTCCTCCGTCGTCGGATCCTCGCGGGGGTCGGGCCACCGCTCGGCACTCAACACCGACGCGTTTCCCGTTGCCGCAATGAGAGCTTGGGCGGCCGCCGCCATCCGGATGCGCGCAGCGGTCCGGAGACGTTCGGCCCGAGCCACGGCGAGCGCGGCGAGCGCAGGCTCGAGCCCCGACGTTTCGCCGCGCTCGTACGCGGCCTGCGCCAGCGTGGCGGCTCGGCCGGCTACCACCACTTGGGAGTCCGCGGCGACCCGCTCCAGTACGGCCCCGCGGCAGGCGCTCACGGCCATGGTCACCTCCGCCAGCAGGGACTCCTGCGTCTCGGCCACTCGCGCACCCGCGGCCGTGCGGGTGGCCTCGGCCTCCGCAATGGCGGCGCGGTTCCGGAAGCCGAGCAGGTTGGGCAGCGCCAACGTGAGGGTCCAGCGATGCACGCCCTGATCCCAGATGAACCCCGGGCCGAGCTCGAGATCCGGGTACTGCCGCGCCACCTCCAACCGCAGGTCCGATTCGGCCACCGCATACTGGGCCAGCGCGCGCCCCATCTCCGGGCGCGCGGTCAGCGCGAGGGTTCCGACGGAATCCGCTCCCAGTGCGTCGAGCGCGGCGCAGCTCGTGGCGGAGTCCGTCGCCACGGTCACCGAGTCGAGGGCGCGGATCGGCATCGCCAGCGCGCCGGCCAGCGCCGCGCGCGCATCGAGAGCGGCGGCCTCGGCCGCGGCCGCATCGACCCGCGCGGCTTGCACTTCCGTTCCGGTACGCGCCAGCTCGGCGCTCGAGAGGGAGGCCTCCTGATAGCGGGCCCGCTCGCGGATCTCCAGCTCCGCCAGCGCGCCGACCTCTCGGCGCGCGGCCTCGAGGTCAGCCTCCGAGCCGGCCAACCGCTGCGCGGCCGCCTGGGTTTCGCGCGCGACGCTCCACGCGGTGAGGCGAAGCTCGGCCTCCGCGACGGCCGTCCGTGCCCGGGCCTGCTGCAGCCGGGCGCCCCGCTTGCCGCCGAGCTCGACGTTGAGGAGCGCGCCGAGGGACACCACCCAGGGCGACTGCCCCTCACTCCCCGACACCGCCCGCTCGACCGATCCTTGGGCGCCCGGCGCCGGCCGCCGCGCGGCGGTGCGCTCGCCGGCCCGGGCCGCCCGCCAGTCGGCGCGGGCCCGGGCCAGATCGGCCCTCGTGCCGAGCGCGGCCAGCGCGAGCTGCCGGCCGGTCCAGCGACGAGCGGTCGGCGCCTCGGACCAGCGGCCGACCCAGGCGAGCAGCCGGGGATCATCGAGGCGGCGGCCCCGGTACTCGGTTGGATGCGCGGCGAGGTCCACCGGGCGCGGCTCATAACGGGCGCAGCCCGCGAGCAGCAGCCCCAGCATGAGGCCGCGGCCGTGCCGGCGGGAGCTCGAGCGACGGCGAGGGACCGCGCGCGCGTTCCGCATGCTCAGCCGCGGGGATGGAACTGCTTGTGTACCGACCGGAGGTACTCTCGATCCACGTGGGTGTAGATCTGGGTGGTCGAGAGATCGGCGTGACCCAGCATCTCCTGCACCGCCCGAAGATCGGCACCACCCTCGAGCAGGTGGGTGGCGAAACTGTGGCGCAGCGTGTGCGGCGTGACGCGCTTGCGGATGTCCGCGCGGGCGGCGGCGCGCTTGACGATGCCCCAGGCGCCGACCCGCGACAGCGGCCGGCCGCGCGCGTTGAGCAGCACGCGACCGCCACTCGCGCCACGGTCGAGCTCCGGACGAAGCTGATGGAGGTAGACCGACACCGCGCCGATGACGGTGCGCCCAATCGGCACCAGGCGCTCCTTGCCGCCTTTGCCGAAGACCCGAACCAGGTTCTCGGTCAGCAGCAGGTCGGTGGTGGCCAGCCCGCACAGCTCTGACACGCGGAGCCCCGCGCCATACCCGAGCTCGAGCAGCGCGCGGTCCCGCCAGGCCAAGGGCTCGTCGATGTGGGGGACGGCGAGCAGCCGCTCGACTTCCTGCACCGAGAGCGTGTCGGGCAGTACCCGCCCGCGGCGCGGGGACTCCAAGCGGTCGCTCGGGTCGGCCGTCACCCGTCCCTCGCCGACCAGAAAGGCGTAGTAGGTGCGGACGGCCGATACGGTGCGCCGGATGGTGGCGGCGCTCAAGCCCAGGTCCTTGAGGAGATAGACGAACTCGCGCAGCAGCGGGCGCGTGAGCTTGCCGGGATCGCGTGCGCCCTTCGAGGCCGCGAACTCGGCGAGGCGGCGGAGATCGCGGCCATACGCCTCCACGGTGTTGGCGCTGTTCCCCGACTCGAGCGCGAGAAAGTCCCGGAACCCCTCGAGACCGAAGTCGCGCGCGGCCCGCTCGCGCACGTCCGCGGCGGTCACCCGCGGGTCTCCGATCGGGCCCGCTGGGCAATGCCCGCGACCTCGGCCGGCCCGATGCCCAGCAGCTCCGCGGCCAGGTGCATCAGTCTCGCCTCGTGCTCGTCGATCACTCCGTCGGCAAAGGCCACACTCCACATCCGTTCCACCAGCTCCAGCCGCTCGGCCCGACCGACCCGCTTCCGGAGCTGGCGCGCATAGTCGGCGAATCGGGTCCGTCGCACCTCCTCCGTGGCCGGCGGCGGCGGCGCGGAACCCTGATGCAGCCCCCAGCGGGCGTGCAGGTGCTCAGCGATCAGCTGGCGATCCTCGGCCGTGAGCACCGGGTCCGCGTAGGCCAGCTCGAGCACGACCAGCGCGGCCGCCTGTCGAGCCGAACCTTCGGCGATGTCGGTGCCCGCCAGAAACGACGGCGCGGCCGGATCGAGCGCTTCGCGCGTCGCATACAGGACGCGCTCGCGCCGGCGCTGGCGGGCACGGAGCACATACCAGATGGCAGCCACCGCCGCGACGCCGAGGGTCACCAGGCCGAGCGTGCGGTTGACACCGGCGATCAGGGTGGTGATGCGGGACCATTCCGCGCCGATGAAGGCGCCGATGAGCGTAATGCCCCCGTACCAGATGCCGGACGCGATCCCCATCGGCACGAAGGTGCGCACCGCGTCCAGGCCCACCAGCCCGGCGAATGGCGGAACCACGGCGCGGATGCCGGGAAGGAAGCGGCTGATGAAGATGCCGATCACGCCGAAGCGGAGATACTCGCGCTCCATGATGGCGAGCGAGCGCGGCGCGAGCAGCCGCCGCCCGGTGGGAGACGCGAACAGCCGGCGACCATAGCGCCGGGCCGCGAGGTACACCGCGGCGGCGCCCAGCAGGTTGGCGGTCCAGGTCACGAGGAAGACCGCGAGCGGCGTCGTGACGTGGCGGTGCGAGAGGAACGAGCCGAGGGCCACGGCGGCATCGCTCGGCACCGGCGGAAGCACGTTCTCCACCGCCGCGAGCAGCGCGAGGACTGCGTAGATGGCGGCGGATGGAAGCTGCGAGACCCAATCCAGCAGGGACTCGATCAGCGGCCCTCCAGCACGGCCACGGCGATGACCGCGAGACCCTCGCCCCGTCCGATGAAGCCCATCCCTTCGTTGGTTTTGGCCTTGACGCTGATGGCGCTGGCGGCGACACCGAGGCGCGAGGAGAGCGCGGCCGCCATGTCGGCCAGGTGGGGGGCCAGCCTCGGCTGCTCGGTAATCACCGAGCAGTCGGCTTGCGCCAGCGTGAGGCCGCGCCCGCGAACCAGCTCGTGCGCGGTGCGGAGCAGCTCCATCGAGTCGGCGTCCTTCCACTGCGGATCACTGTCGGGAAACAGCTGGCCGATATTGCCCGCGCCGGCCGCGCCGAGGATCGCGTCGGTAAGCGCGTGCGCCACCGCGTCGGCATCCGAGTGCCCGGCCAGCCCGTGTCCATGCGGAATGGTGACGCCGCCGAGCACCAGGGGCCGCCCGGCGACGAAGCGGTGCGAGTCGTAGCCGATGCCGACCCGGGTCACGCGGCGACCGGCTCCTCGATGGGACTGTAGTCCTGCCGCCGCCGCATGGGCCGGTAACCCGCGTCGCGGATGAGTCGGTCGATCTCCTGGAGGGTCGTGCGATAGGTGGTGCCGGCCGCCGACACGACGTTCTCCTCCATCATGAGGCTGCCGTAGTCGTTGGCGCCGAAGCGGAGCGCCACCTGACCCACCTTGTGGCCCATCGTGACCCACGACGACTGCAGGTTCGGCACGTTGTCGAGCACCACGCGCGCCATGGCGAGCGTGCGGAGATAGGTCACCGCATCGGTCTTCTGGTAGTGCGACATGCCCGGCGTTCCCTCGGGCTGGAGCGGCCAGCAGATGAACGCAGTGAACCCGCCGGTGCGCTGCTGCACCTCGCGGACCCGGAGCAGGTGCTCGATCCGATCGTCGTCGGTCTCGCCCAGGCCATACATCATTGTCACCGAGGTCTTCATTCCCTGCCGGTGGGCCTCCTCCTGCACACCGAGCCACTCCTCGGTCTGCGCCTTCTTCTTGGCGACCCGCTCGCGGATCCGGTCCACCAGGATCTCGCCGCCACCACCCGGGATGCTGTCGAGCCCGGCGGCCTTGAGCTCGCGCACGACCTCCGCCACCGACAGACCGAACCGCTCGCTGAAGAACACGACCTCCGACGGCGAGAACCCGTGGATGTGGATCGGGTGGTGGGCCTTGATGTACCGCATGAGGTCGAGATACCACTCGAACGGGATGTACGGATTGTGCCCGCCCTGAAGCAGGATCTGCACGCCGCCGATCGCCTTGCACTCGTCGATCTTGGCCCCGATCTGCTCGAAGCTCAGCACGTACCCCTCGGCATGCTTGGGCCGGCGGTAGAACGCGCAGAACTGGCAGTCGGCCACGCACACGTTGGTGTAGTTGATGTTGCGGTCGATGATGTAGGTGACGACCGGATCGGGGTGGTGCCGCCAGCGGGCCGCGTCGGCCAGCTGGCCGAGCTCCAGCAGCGGGGCGCGCTGATAGAGCTCGAGGAAGGCTTTGAACTCACTTGAGGTGCGATCTACAACACTCATAGTAGCAACCGGTTGCAAGTGATTTATGGTCCAGCCTGCTAGGCCGCCGT
>DASSMN010000220.1:0-3902 GCA_035688885.1 Gemmatimonadales bacterium | reverse complement strand
GGATCACGGCCTGCGCTTCGCCTGATGTGCGGTATGCGTATATGAGCAGTCCCGCTCGAGCCGCAGGTGCAGAGCAGGGCCAATCGAGGCGCGATTCCCAGAGCCGTAAGCACCGTGCGTCGTCCCACGGTCTCTCCTCCGTCAGTCCCTCGATCGCGGACGCTATTGTCCTCAAGCAGGGCGACCTCTTCCTCATCGCCAACCCGGACGGGCAAGTGCCCGGGACCGGTACCCATGGCCTGGGTCTCTACTACCACGACTGCCGGTTTCTCCGCACGTACGAGCTCCGGCTCAACGGCGAGAGCCTCGTCTGTCTCGGGGCCACCGTATCGTCCGGCGACCGCGGCGCGGTCCAGCTTACCAATCCCGAGATGGAGACCGAGGGGGCCGGCAAGATCCCGCGCGACACGCTGGACATCGAGTGGAGCCGCGCCATCGACGCCTCCTCCAACGCGCTGGTGGACGGGCTCAGGCTCCGGAACTGGGGCCACCAGCCGTTCGAGTGCGAGCTGGATCTCAGGTTCGACGCGGGCTTCGAAGACGTGTTCGAGGTGCGCGGGCTGATCCACGAACCGCTCGGCACGATGGACCCGCCCACCTGGGACGACGGGCTGCTCCGCTTTCTCTATCACGGCAAGGACGGCCTGGCCCGGAGCCTCACCGTGTGCCTGCCGCCGGAGTTCGCGCGGGCCGACGCTAGCAGCGCGCGCGCGACGATCCGGGTGGACGCCCGCCAAGAGCACCGGCTCCCGATTCATCTGCTGGTGCGCGAATCCGCCGACCAGAACGAGGTTCGGTCGGCTCGGCCGGTCGATGATGGACGGCCGGTGCCCGAGCCGCGATCGGAGCCGGACGGAGAAGCCGGGGGAGCCACGTTCGCGAGCGACAGTCAGTCGCTGGTGCGAGCCCTGGAGCGCGGGCTCGCGGACCTGCGGCTGCTCCGGAGCACACTCCGCGGCCGGACCTTCATCGCAGCCGGCATTCCCTGGTACGCCACGCTGTTCGGACGGGACAGCCTGATCGCCGCGCTCCAGGTGCTGCCGTTCGCACCCGAGATCGCCCGGGACACGCTCTACCTGCTCGCCGGGTTTCAGGCCGAGCGGGTGGATCAGTGGAAGGACGCCGAGCCGGGCAAGGTCCTCCACGAGCTTCGGGTCGGCGAGCTGGCCCATATCGACGCGATCCCGCACAGCCCCTACTACGGATCGGTGGACGCGACCCCGCTCTTCCTCATCGTGGTGGCGGAGTACGTCGCCTGGACCGGCGACCTCGCGCTGTTCGGCGAGCTGGGCGACCACGTCCACCGCGCGCTCGACTGGATCGACCACTACGGCGACTCGGACGGCGACGGCTACGTCGAGTACCGGAGCACGTCCCAGCACGGGCTGGTCAACCAGGGCTGGAAGGACTCGGGCGACGGGATCATCGATGAGCATGGACGCATCGCCACCCCGCCGATCGCGATGGTCGAGGTGCAGGCCTACGTGTACGCCGCCAAGCTCGGCGTCGCGAGCTTGTTCGCCCGCCGAGGCGACCATGCCACCGCCGAGCGGCTCCAGCGCGAGGCCGACGCGCTGCGCGACCGGTTCGACCGGGACTTCTGGGTCGAGTCGCTCGGCTGCTACGCCATGGCGCTCGAGGCCAGGAAGCAGCCGCTCCGCGTGGTGTCGTCCAATGCGGGCCAGGCGCTCTGGTGCGGTATCGCGAGCCCGGCGCACGCGGCCCGCGTCGCCGAGCACCTGATGGCTGACGACATGTTCAGCGGCTGGGGCGTCCGGACCCTGTCGCAGGACTGCGAAGGGTACAACCCCATCGGCTATCACCTGGGCACCGTGTGGCCGCACGACAACGCGTTCATCGGGGCCGGCCTCAAGCGCTACGGCTTCGCCGCGGAGGCCAGCCGGATCTTCGACGGGATCCTGGCCGCGGCCAGCGAGTTCGACCACAATCGGCTGCCCGAGCTGTGGACCGGCTTCTCCCGCGCGAGATACGGCACACCCATCCGTTACCCGATCGCCTGCCATCCCCAGGCCTGGGCGGCGGGCTCGCTTCCCTTCCTGCTGCGCCACCTGCTGGGTGTCGAGCCCGGGGCGCTCGACGGCCGGCTTCATATCCGGCAGCCGACGCTGCCCCGCGGCCTCGACTGGCTGGAAGTGCGCGGCGTGCGGGTGGGCACGGCCTCGGTGGACCTCCGGCTGGATCGGCCGGCTTCGGGAGGGGACCAGGCCCGAGTCGATGTGGCGCGCGTGCGCGGCAAGCTCGACGTGCGGGTGGACTATGGGGGCGACTCTGCCCAGGAGGGAGGCGTCTGATGTCGCGGGTCGTGGTGGTGACGGGAGCGTCCGCCGGGCTCGGACGAGCGATCGCGCGCGCCTTCGGCCGCCGGGGGGACCGGGTGGGCCTCCTCGCCCGCGACCGGGAGCGGCTGGTGCAAGCCCGCGCGGAAATCGAGGCGCTGGGCGGCGAGGCGCTGGTCCTGCCGCTCGACGTCGCGGACTGGGAAGCGGTCACTGCGGCCGCGGCCACCGTGGAAGCGAGTTTCGGCCCGATCGACGTGTGGGTCAACAACGCGATGGTCTCGGTGTTCTCCCCGGTGCGGCAGATGCGCGCGGAGGAGTATCGGCGGGTGACCGAGGTGACCTACCTCGGCACCGTGCACGGCACGCTGGCGGCGCTCGAGCGCATGCTCCCACGCGACCGGGGCGTGATCATCCAGATCGGATCGGCGCTCGCGTACCGCGCCATCCCGCTCCAGTCCGCCTACTGCGCCGCCAAGCATGCCATCCAGGGCTTCACCGAGTCGCTCCGGTCCGAGTTGGAGCACGACCACAGCCGGGTGCGGGTGACCATGCTGCAGCTTCCCGCGGTGAATACGCCCCAGTTCGACTGGGTCAAGAGCCGGCTGCCCCACCGGGCCCAGCCGGTCCCGCCCGTGTTCCAGCCCGAGGTCATCGCCGACACCGTCGTGTGGGCCTCGGACCATGAACGCGCAGAGATGTATCTCGGCTGGCCCGCGGTGAAGGCCATCGTGGCCAACCGCATCGCGCCGCGACTGCTGGATCGCTACCTGGCGCACACCGGCTATGCCTCGCAGCAGACCGATCAGCCGGAAGATCCCGCCCGACCCGACAACCTGTGGCAGACCGTGCGGGCCGACGTCGCGGCCCACGGCCGGTTCGACGCGATCGCGCGCGACCGCAGCCCGCAGATGTGGCTCTCGCGGCACCGGCGCGCCCTCGCGGCCGCCGGGCTCGGCGCGCTGGCCTTTGGCATGACGGCGCGGCGCGGCCGCTCGCGCCGCCGCCACCTCGATTGACGCACACCCGGAGACCTCACATGGCCGACACCGTCAGCGACTTCCTGCTCGAGCGCCTCAAAGCGTGGGGCGTGCACCGGATCTTCGGATACCCGGGCGACGGCATCAACGGGATCATGGGGGCGCTCAACCGGGCGGACGGCGACCCCGAGTTCATCCAGGTCCGCCACGAAGAGATGGCCGCGTTCATGGCGTGCGCCCACGCGAAGTTCACCGGCCAGCTCGGCGTGTGCCTCGCGACCTCGGGGCCGGGCGCCATCCACCTGCTCAACGGGCTGTACGATGCGCGCATGGACCACCAGCCGGTGCTTGCCATCGTGGGCCAGTCGGCCCGGCCCGCGATGGGCGGCGCGTATCAGCAGGAGGTGGACCTGACCTCGCTGTTCAAGGACGTGGCGCGCGAGTACGTGCAGCAGGCGAGCGTGCCCGAGCAGGTGCGGCACCTGGTGGATCGCGCCGTCCGCATCGCGCTTGATCAGCGGACGGTGACCTGCCTCATCTTCCCCGGCGACCTCCAGGACATGGACGCGGTGGCCAAGCCGCCGCGGGCCCACGGCACCATCCACTCCGGCGTGGGCTATACGCC
>DASSMN010000045.1:0-4125 GCA_035688885.1 Gemmatimonadales bacterium | reverse complement strand
CGCGGTGCGCGACACCCTGGCTCGCCTGCTCGATTTCCCCAACTGGGGCGCGTATCAGACCAGCACCAGGATGGCCAAGACGCCCGCGCGCGTGTTCGCGCTGCTCTCGAGCCTCAAGGGTCCGCTGCGCCGGAAGGCGGTGACGGAAGTGGCCCAGCTCCGGCCGCTGGCGCGGAAGGACGGACTCACCGGGCCGATTGAGGCGTGGGATTACTACTACTACCTGGAGCGGCTCAAGCAGCACCGCTACGCCCTGTCGGAGGACGAGGTCAAGCAGTACTTCCCGGTGGACTTCGTGCTGCCCGGCGTCATGAGCCTGTACGGTGAGCTGCTGGGCCTCAAGTTCGAGCCCGTGACGCCGGCCAACGGCTGGGCGCCGGACATGTCCCGCTACACGGTGATCGACTCGGCGAGCGGCGCGGCGCTCGGGCGGCTCTACTTCGATCTCTATCCGCGGCCGCACAAGTACGGCCACTTCGCCGATTTCACCGTGGTGCCGACCTTCCGGCGGTCCGACGGCACGCGCCAGCTCCCGTGGACGGCCATCGTCGGCAACTGGTCGCTGCCGGTGCCGGGCCGCCCGTCGCTCCTGACCCACGCCGAGGTGGTGACGCTGTTCCACGAGTTCGGTCACGCCATGGCGGCCATGCTCGATCGGTCGCCCTATCCCAGCACGAGCAACGACCGGCTGGACTTCGTCGAGGCGCCGTCGCAGATGCTGGAGAACTGGATGTGGCAGCCCGAGATCCTCCGGCGGATCTCGCACCACGTCACGACCGGCCGCCCGCTTCCCGATTCGCTGATCCAGCGGATCGTCGACCTCAAGCACCTGAACGACGGCGTCTACTGGGGACGGCAGGTGTTCTTCGCCGCCTACGACATGACCCTCCACACCGCGCCGCGGCGGCTGGATCCGACCGCCACCTACATCCGGATGATGCCGCAGTACGCGCCCTTCCGGGTCCCGACCGGCACGGTGCCCGAGTCCGGCTTCAGTCACATCATGGCCGGTTACGAGGCGGGAGTGTACAGCTACCTGTGGGCCAAGGTGTACGCGCAGGACATGTTCAGCCGGTTCCAGCGGGAGGGCATCCTCAATCCCGCGGCCGGCCGGGCCTACCGCGACCTGATCCTGGCCCCCGCCGGCACCGAAGAGCCGGACAGCCTGGTGCAGCGCTTCCTGGGGCGGCCGGTCAACAACGCCGCGTTCTACCGCGAGCTGGGCGTGCCGGTGGGAAGCGAGGCGACGCGATGATGGGGGTGGAGGGAAAGGTCGTCGTCATCACCGGGGCGAGCAGCGGGCTCGGCGAAGCCGCCGCCCGCCTCCTTGCCGATGAGGGCGCAACGGTCGTGCTGGGGGCCAGGCGCGAAGACCGGATCCGGGCGCTGGCCGACGAGCTCGCCCGGCGCGGGGACAAAGCGCTGGCCATTCCGACCGACGTGAGTCGCCGCGCTGAGGTCCAGCGCCTGGTGGACGGCGCGGTCGAGGCCTACGGGCGCATCGATGTCCTGATCAACAACGCGGGGCTGATGCCGCTCTCACCCCTCGACCGGCTCAAGGTGGACGAGTGGGACCGGATGATCGACGTCAACATCAAGGGCGTGCTGTACGGCATCGCCGCCGCACTTCCCCACATGACGCGTCAGAAAAGCGGCCACATCATCAACGTGTCGTCGGTGGCCGGCCACAAGGTCCGGGCCGGTGGCGCGGTCTACGCCGCGACCAAGCACGCCGTGCGCGCGCTGTCGGAGGGACTCCGCCAGGAGGTGAAGCCGTACAACATCCGCACCACCGTCATTTCGCCGGGCGTGGTGCTGAGCGAGCTGCCCAACACCGCGAGCGACCCGGACGTCTCGGCCAACCTTCAGAAGATGTACGGGGACCTGGGCATCCCGGCTGACTCGTTCGCGCGGGCGGTGGTGTTCGCGATGAGCCAGCCCGAGGACGTGGATATCAACGAGATCCTGTTCCGGCCCACCCGGCAGGAGTTCTGAGCCATACGGCTGCTAGGTAGAAACCTCCCTAGCGTCGGGCCTCAGGACGGCCCACACTACCCATTCCACCTCTTCATACACGAACGCAACCCAATGCCAGCGAGCTCACTCTGGACGCCCGCCGCGTAGTCGAGACGCTGCGCCGTTTCCTGGCCGCAGCCGGCAACGCCTGGCTGGTTTTGGGCGTCACCCTGCTCCTCTTCCTGTGCCTCGAGGCGGGCTACCGCGTGGCGTACGGCGCGATCCATCAGCGACGGGACGCCGAGAGCTCGGGGCTGAACCGCCCGGATTACCCCTACCGGGACTCGACGTGGTACCGGCCGTGGCTGGCCAGGCGCGAAGAGGTCTTTCGCACGGCCACTCGGTACGACCCATACCGCGGCTGGAAGCTTACCGCCGCGGGCGAGCCCGGGCTCCACATCGACGCGGAAGGCCGGCGGGTGACGCCGCAGCCGCCCGCCGGCTCGGCGCATCCGCGGCAGGTGTTCATGCTCGGCGCGTCCATCATGTGGGGTTACACCGCCCGCGATTCGGCCACGATCCCCGCGCTGGTGGCGCGAGAGCTCGCTCGCCGTGGCGTCACGGACGTTGAGGTTGTCAACCTGGGGAACTCGGGGTACAACGTGACGCAGGAGGCGATCACCCTCATGCTGGAGCTCCGGCGCGGTCGCGTGCCCGCGCTGGCGGTGGCGCTCGACGGCCCCAACGATGCCGGTGCGGTTCTCCTCGGAGGCGCTGTCGGAGATGTGCACGATCAGGCCCTGGCCGCGAGCCGATTCGAGCGACATGGTGTGATCACCGACCTCATCCAGCACTCGGAACTGCTCAAACGGTTGCTCATTCTCACGTCGGGCGGCCGGCCCACCCTGGGGGAGAAAGCGTGCCCGGAAGTGGCCGAGTATTACACCCGAGTGGTGGCGCAGCTGGAGGCGCTGTCCCAGGCCAACGGCTTCCCGACCTATGTCTTCTCGCAGCCGCTGCTGGGCCGGAGCCGAAAGGTTCGCACCAGCTGGGAGCGCTGGCTCGACAGCAGCAATGTGGACTTCCAGCACATGCTGGTAACCTGCAGTCTGCGCGCCGATTCGCTCCTGCAGCCTGCGATGGGCCGCACCTTCTTCCCGCTCTACGACCTGTTCGACTCGGACACTGCAAGCGTGTTCCTGGACCACTGGGGGCACCTTACCGAAGCCGGCAACGCTGCCATTGCTCGCCGGATCGCCGATGTCATTACTGGGCAGCTTCTGCCCATATCGCCCCGGCGCCGCTAGCACGAGTTTTCGGCTCCTGAACTTTCAGCATGCCGCTCGACCCCACCGTGCTTCGACCCGCCCGGGCAACCGGTTGCGGCCCGACCACGCGCCGGTCGTCCGGTCTACCGAACCCCCGTCCGCACAGAGGCCGAGGCCGGTGACGCCCTCCTACGTGCTGGGAATCTCGGCATTCTACCACGACAGTGCCGCCTGCCTGCTGGCCGACGGGGAGATTGCGGCTGCCGCCCAGGAGGAGCGCTTTACCCGCAAGAAGGGCGACCCGGACTTCCCGCACCGCGCGGTAGCCTACTGCCTCAAGAGCGCCGGGATCACCGCCGCCCAACTGGCGCACGTGGGGTTCTACGATAAGCCGCTCATCAAGTTCGAGCGCATCCTCGAGACCTACCTGGGGACGGCTCCCCGGGGCCTCTCGTCGTTTCGGCTGGCCGGTCCGCTGTGGATCAAGGAAAAGCTGTTCACCGACCGCATGCTTCACGACGCGCTCGAGTACCAGGGCCCGATCCTGTACGCGGAGCACCACGAGTCGCACGCCGCGAGCGCGTTCTTCCCGTCGCCGTTCGAGGAAGCGGCCTTCCTCACCATGGACGGCGTCGGCGAGTGGGCCACGACCTCGTTCGGCGTGGGGCGCGGCAACGATATCGAGATCCTCAAGGAGCTGCACTGGCCCGACTCGCTGGGCCTGCTGTACTCGGCCTTCACCTACTACACCGGCTTCAAGGTGAACTCGGGCGAGTACAAGGTGATGGGCCTCGCCCCCTACGGCGCGCCCCGGTTCGTCGCGCGCATTTTCGACAAGGTCGTCGAGCTCAAGGACGACGGCTCCTTCAAGCTCGACATGCGGTACTTCAACTACCTCCAG
>DASSMN010000056.1:0-4161 GCA_035688885.1 Gemmatimonadales bacterium | reverse complement strand
GCGGTCCCGCACGATCTCACCGGCGGCACCGCGATTGGCGGCGATCACGGGGAGCCCGCAGGCAAAGGCCTCGAGGATGGTCACCGGAAGCGCTTCATACCACTCGGAGGGAAAAATCAGCGCGTGGGCGGAGCGCATCTGCTGGAAGACGGCCGCTCGCTCGATCGGGCCCAGGTAGCTGATGAGCTCCGATCCATCGGCGGCCTCCCGCACGGCGCCTTCCAGCGGACCGGCGCCGGCGATCCGCAACGGCATCCTCACATTTCCCCGGGCCCAGGTCCGCAGGAGGGTCCGGATTCCCTTTTCCTCGCTCAGCCGTCCGACAAACAGGAAATAGCTCTTCTCAGTCGGCAGCATGCCGGGGTCGGGGGCTACGAAGTTGGGCTTCACGACCAGCTTGGCCGGCGGCAGGCCGCCGACGATGAACTTGTCGCGCGCAAACTCCGTCAGCGCGATGTAGACGGCGACGTCCTGGCGCCAGGTGTGTCGAAGCCGGTGCACGGCCAGCATCGCCGAGACTACCGCAGTCTGCGGGCGCGAGTTCCGATAACAGGCGTGCAGGATTCCGGGCCACGCAGCGGCCGCGCGGGGTACACAGTCTTCGCACGGATGGCCGTCTCGGAACAACAAGGCATTGGGGCAAATCAGTCGGTAGTTGTGCAGCGTCTGCACCACCGGAACACCGGCTCGTCGGCAGGTGACGTAGGCCGCTGGAGAGATCAGCGGAAACGTATTATGAAAGTGCACGAGGTCGGGCGTGTGCTCCGCCAGGAGGCGGCGAAGCCTGCGGCCAGCGCGCCGCGACCAGATGGTCTCGACGGCGACTCTGGGCCGATTGAGGTATCCGATCTCCGAATTGTCCTCGACGTATTGCATCACCTGGTGGCCGTGTGCACGGAGCAGGGCCGTCTCGGTCTCGAATACCACGTCCTCGCCGCCGGGGCGCTGGTATCGGTTATGGACGGCGAGAATGCGCACGGTGCAGTCTCATCCGAGGGGGCCGGCGGCAGGAATGCGCTGGTCGGGCGCGGCGATGGCCTCGCGCCCCGCCGCGCGGGCGTAGAGGCCCCGAAGCAGCTCGCCCTTGTGGTTCCAGCTGTACAGCTCGGCGACCCGCCGACGCCCCGCCTGTCCCATCACCTGCCTGAGCGCGGGATCGGCGGCCAGCCGCGCCAGCGCGGAGGCGAGGCCTTCGACCACCTGCACCTCGTCACGCACCGGGATCTTGATGCCGGCGTCATCGGAGACGATCTCGCGGGCACCGTGGTGATCCAGGGTGACCACCGGCAGCGCGTGGGCCATGGCCTCGAGCAGGACGTTGCCGGAGGTGTCATGCAGGCTGGAAAAAAGGTAGGCGTGGCTCTGCGCGTAGGAGCGGTGGATTTCACCGTAGGACACCGGCCCCTGAAGCCGCACCTCGGGCTCCAGCTTGAGCAGTCGGATTCGCTGCTGCAGCTCCTGCCGCAACGGGCCCTCGCCGATGAATCGGGCCTGGAACGCTACGCCGCGTCGTTTAAGAGCGGCCAGCGCGTCGAGCGCGAGGGCGGCTCCCTTGCGCAAGATCAAGCTACCTGTCCACAGCACGGTAAAGGTGCCGGATGCCGGCCCGGACGGGTCCAGGGGCGGCAGGTCGATTGCCGTCTCGAGCTCGCGGACAATGTTGTCGCCACGGACCCGGCGGAGTCGTTCCGCTGTGTCCGCGTTGGCGGCCAGGACGGTGCTGGCCCGACGCGCGGCCAGGCGGAGCAGGGGATTGAATCTCACCAAGCGCTTGCGGAGCACCCGGAGCTGTTCGCGGTACCAGCGGCCGCCGAAGTACGACCGCAGGGCAGGGGCGGGCTCCTGGCCACCGCCAACCGGTCCCCACACGAACGGCACCGGCAGCAGCCACAGGAAGCCGGGTACCTCCAGTGTGTTGAACGTGACGTGATGCACGACGTGAAAGCCGACCCTTCGATGCAGACGTCTGGCCACCCGATATGCCCCGGCCTGCCACAGCACGTAGTAGGTCCGAATACCGACTCCGCCCCGCTTCCAGAATCGGGCCCGTTGCGGCAGGTCATAGTACACGAATCGGAGATTGGGGACCTCGGTCTGCCCGAGCGAGGCCTCGATTGCAGCCCGATTGTTGGCGCGCGTCAGTACCCAGACCTGGTGATAGCGCGCCGCCTGCAACGCCCAGTTCCATCCCACCCCCGGCTCCGAGCCTTTGTGCGGCTCACACGCATAGGCCGACAGCAACACTCGGAGGGGCTCACTCGCCGCGGAGCGGGCGTGCGGCTGCTCTGGGCGTTCCGGACTGGCTGCGCTCATGCCGTGGACGGCCGGGCCTGCAGCCGAGGTGGCTCGGACCCGCGACCGAGCTGGAGGGTAAGCGCCACATACAGCACCCAGACCAGCGAGTTGTGAGTCACCAGCTGCGATTCGGTGAGGTTGGACAGCAGCACGAGGTAAAGAAACAGAAACGGGAAGAGGTCGACGGCAGACGCGCTCGCGCGAACCAGTCGGAGCGCTCGCGTCACATTGGACGCGAAGCTGACCAGGAACGCTCCCAGCCCGACGAGGCCCAGGTCGGCACACAGATCGATGAAGCCGTTGTGCCCGTTGGGCGGCAGCCAGCCGGCGGTCATCATCGATATGCGCCAAATGTCGCCCGAAGGTGGGTTCCACTGCAGCCAGAAACCGCCGTAGCCGTATCCGAACCAGGGCCGCACCTTGATCCGCTCCCAGATGAGCGCCCACAGCGGCGTGCGGCCGGTGAGGGTCGCGTCCCGGCCGAGCAGGTTGAGAACGGTATCGGAGTTACCCGCCAGTATAGTCACCACCACCCCGCTGGCTGCGAATGCCGCCAGGGCGGCGGTCCCAGTCAACCCAGGCCGCACCCGGAACAGGCGGCTCAGGGGGAAGATCAGCAGGCCGGCGAACAGCACCACCAGCGCGCCCTTCGATGCACTCAGCACGAGGAGCGCAATGGCGAGCAGGAAGGTGCTCGCGGCCCAATAGCGGGGGCCTCGCGGCTCCATGAAATACGTGGCCGCAGCGGCCGCCGCCAACGCCATCACGTGGCCGAGCTCGTTCTTGCTGCCGAACGCCCCCTGCCACGCACCGCCGGAGTGTCCTGTCTCTCCCAACGCACCGGACAGCAGACTGACCACGGTGATCGTGGCGAGCGTCCAGAACAGGATGCGGAACAGCTCCTCGCGTGAGTAGCGCGTCCCCAGGTAGATGCCCACCACCGTGGTGCCCAGCAGGGCAACCGATCGTCGCAAGGTCACGCTCGGCCCGAAGGACCACGTAATGGATGCCAAGGCGAGCGCCAGCAGGACCCAAAGAGCTCCCATCGCCGGTAGGGCACGGACCACCCTCGGCAGCCGGAGGAAGATGAGCAGCGCGGCGAGAAGGTACACTGCCGACCAGATCCGCTGCGCGAACGGATCGCCTTGCTGAACGTCCTGGGGCGGCGTGATGCGCAGGAGGAACTCCAGCAGCGATATCCCGCCGCCGGTGGCAAGGTACAGCGCCAGCCACGCGAAGGCCGATTCCAGGAGCGGAACACGCCGGCGCTCGCGCGTCTCATCGGAGAAGGCACCGAGCCCGGTGGCCGACCGTGCCGGAGGCCGTGGTGCGCTCATCGCGAGAGTCCCAGACGCCGCACCGTCCTGCGGTTCAGGAAGTCAAGAACTATGGCATCGATTTGCGCGGCAACCTGCTCGACAGGCTGTGCGGCATCGATCAGGTGACCGTTCGGGAGGCTACCGACCAGCGTTCGATACGCCTCACGCTGGCGCGCGGTCTCCTCCGGCGAAACCTCCAGCTTGCGGGCCCGCAGGATCGGCACGGGTGCATCCAGCAGGATCACGAGATCGGGTTTGGGCACCACACGCCACAGCGCCCGCGCCAGCCATCGTGGTCCGCCATAGCGGTAGCGTTTCGGGTCGACCAGGACGTCCAGGAGGTACCGATCGAACAGCACCAGCGTCGAACGTACCAGCTCCGGTCTGACGGTCGCGTAATAGCCGAGCGTATAGTCGAGCAGCCAGAATACGGCTTTGGCGAGCGAGCCGAGCAGGGCGCGAGGCGGGCGGCTGTGCGGCTCGCTGGAAGGCGTCACCGGCCCGGCCAGTCCTCGCGCCAACAAGCCGGGGCGAAGGTGACGAGCCG
>DASSMN010000090.1:0-2832 GCA_035688885.1 Gemmatimonadales bacterium | reverse complement strand
CCTGGCCGCGTGGCGGCGGTGGCGGAGTATCCGGACGGTCTGGGTTCGGCGTTTGGCGCCTGGGCTCGACAGCGCCGCGAGTCTCGCGGGGAGCCCCCGGGGTTGCCTCGGGACTGCGCACTTGGCCATGAGGTGGCGGAGTTTCCAGGCGGCTTGGGCTCGGTGCTTGGTGCCTCTGCTCGACGACGCCGCGATTGTCCGCCGGAGGTGCGGGCGTCGGCTCAGGAGCACGGACCTGTCCGCGTGGCGGTGGTGGCGGGGTTTCCGGACGGTCTGGGTTCGGCGCTGGGCGCCTCGGGTCGATGACGCCGCGATTCTCCACGGGAGGTGCCGGTTCCGGGCCGCGCAACTGACCACGTGGCGGCAGCGGTGTCCCTGCATCCTGACGGCGCGTGTCACGTGGGGTGGGCGCGACGGCAGGACGCTGCGTGGTGTCGGAAGGCGGAGGCTGTGGCTGCCGCGGGCGTTCTATGGTGTTCGTCCCGGGCGGGGGCTGAGATGGGACTGGCGCCGGCTGAGCTGTCTTGGGCGCTGGAACGATTCGCGCGGCCGGAGTGCGGACGACCGGAGGCGCCCCCTGGCCTTCGGCGCGCGGAGCAACCGATGGCGCCGCATGCGGCCGCGTGGCGACGACAGGGCGGGCCAGCGCGGCCTCGGGCGGGCGCGTCGCTTTGCCGCTCGCGGCGACAAAGCTCGCGGCCGCCGGGGTCACCTGCAGCGCTCCGCGCACGGGCTCCAGGCGGCGCACATCGACCTGCGCCGGAGCGACCCGCGCCTCCTGGACGGCGCGCCGGCCGAAATGGTCCTGCTGAACCGCGACGACGGCATGCTGGACTCCGGCGTTTCGGTAGACCGTGATGTTGTTGACGTTGACGACCGTCGTCTGATTGATGACGACGTTGTTGACGACGCGCGGTCCGCCCCAGCCACCCCACCACGGCCGGCCGACGAAGCCGGCCCTCCCCCACCACGGCACCACGGGCTCGCCCCAGCCGAGCGCCACCCACCTCACCACCGGCGCGCCAACGCTGATGTGGATGCCGGGCGCCCCGAAGAATACGACAAGAGCGGGAGCGTAGACGGGCCGGACCACCACAGGGCCAGGGGCCCACGCCCAATAACCGCTCACGAAGACCCAGCGACCATAGTGGTACGGCGCCCATCCCCACGGAGCCGTGTCAACCCACGTCCAGCCGTAGAAGGGATCCCAGATCCACCGGCCGGTGCTATAGGGCACCCATCCCGCCGGCACCCCTGTGGGCACCCACACCGACCCGTACGTTTCCACTGAGCGCCAGCTGCCGTACCGATCCAGCTCCTGCAGACCGTACATGTCCGACGGAACGTAGCGCGCGCTCGGGGCAGCAATGACGTGATCGGTGCGGGTATAGTTCCACCGGTCCCACGCGTCGAACTCGGGGGCTGCGTAGGTCTGCATGGTCGGCGTCGGCGCGCCTTCGAGAACCACGGCTTGGTTGGCCGCGATCGCGATCGCCTGTCCGCCGGGAGCCGTGACGGTGGCTTGGCCACCTCGCCGCGTCACGAACGTAGTGCGCTGCTCACTGACATCCGCCCGATAGTAGCCGGGGTGTTCGATGATGAAGGCGGCGTGAGGTGTGTCGACCTCCACGGTATGACCCGGTTCGAGCCTGCGCAGGTCTATGGACGCGTGCCCGCTGGTGACTTTGAACTGCAGGAAGTCCGGCTCCAGGTTCGCCAGCCCGAGCTCCGTATCTCCCCAGGCCCGCACGAAGGCCCGTGCGCCGACCTGCAGCTCGAGATTCCCCTGGTTGGTCGTATAGAGCTGGTCGCCGGGGGCTAGCGGGGTATTGACCTGAGCCGGCGCCCAGTCCGTGGCGCCCGGGCGCCAGAAGGACACCTCTCCGCTCGTATAGCTCAAGCGTGGAGGGGTCCGACCAAGTCCTTCTCCCGTAGCCTCGCCAGAGGGGCCAGCCGCGCGTGCGGCAGGCGCTGGGCCAAGCAGCAAGCCCAGAGCCAGCAGCATCGCCATCAACCGTCTCAGATTGGTGATCATGCTCCCTCTTCGACAGCCGTCAGACGGTTCTGGAGGCGACGACATTCCCGTCCCTGGGCTGTAAGCGGAACCGGGCCGGGCAACATCAAACTAGGCCGGGCGCCCGCGCCCCGCCATTTCTACCTGGGAAACGCCGTTCTCGGTCATCTAGTTTCCGACAGGAGCTCTCGTTTCGCCCCAGACGGGAGCTTCTTTGGTCTGCCGGAGCGCTCAATGGGGTGAGCCACTCTGGTGGGCCGGGTCCGGCGGGTCCAGAAAGGCGCTAATCTAGTCGAGCGGTGACGGGCTCGGCCTGTGGCCGGAATATTTGACCGCCCTCGCGGCTCTTAGTATTTGGCGGGGTGATTTGATGCGCTCCAAGTGTGAAATCGCGAAACGCCGCCGCTTCGAAGCGTACGTGCTGGTGCACCTGAACGACCTCTACCGCGCGGCCCTCCGGCTTACCGGGAAGCCGTCCGATGCCGAGGATCTGGTCCAGGAGACGTGCCTGCGCGCCTTTCAAACGTTGGATCAGCTCAGGCAAACCACGGCCGCCAAGGCTTGGGTTTTTGCGATCCTCCGGTCGCTCTTCCTGCGTCAGGCGGAACGCCGAGCCGTCCAGCCGACCCCGGTGAGTTCCGAGAACCTGGAGGCGTTCGCCCGCGATGCGGACCTGCTTGGCGCCCTACAGGACCGTTCCTCCCCTCTGCAGGCGAGCCTCCTCCAGGATATTCGGCGAGCCACCTTCGAGTTGCCCTTGCCCTACCGTGAGGTGATCGTCCTGGCCCACGTCGGCGGCTTCTCCTACAGGGAAATGG
>DASSMN010000095.1:0-3820 GCA_035688885.1 Gemmatimonadales bacterium | reverse complement strand
TGAGCGCCACCTTCGGCCTCCTGGTCCTGGTGTTCCAGCACGGCGTGGGATCCCGAATCTTCGGGCTCACCGGACCCACGTCGGCGATCTTCGTGGCGGTCCCGGTGCTGGTGTTCGCCGTAGTGTTCGGACTCAGCATGGACTACGAAGTGTTTCTTCTGAGCCGGATCAAGGAGGCCTTCGACCGGAGCGGTCGGAACACGGAGGCCACGATGGAAGGTCTCAGCGCCACCGCCTCGGTGATTACCTCGGCGGCGCTCATCATGATCCTTGTTTTCGGGATCTTCGCCTTCGCCCGCGTGCTGGCCATGCAGCTCATGGGGTTCGGACTGGCGGTCGCGGTGCTGCTCGATGCCACGGTCATCCGCATGGTGCTGGTGCCCGCGTTCATGCAGGCGATGGGGCGCTGGAACTGGTGGCCCGGGGTGCGGCGGATCCGGCCCAAAAACCGGCTGAGCTCCGAAATGCCGGAGCTCCAGGGGTAAGCCGGTCTAGCGCGGGCGGAAGCTGATCACCCCGGCGGCGAACGAGCTCAGGCGCGACGCGAAGGTCACCACGACCCACCCGACCACCGCCAGCAGAGCCAGGGCCCACGCGAGGCCGAACAGCGCGTAGCGAGGAGAGCGATCACGCGCCGAGGGCGCGGGCCGCGCGGGTACCCGTGACTGGGCGCGAACCCGGGCGAAGGCTGCCCGGCGGTGCTCGAGCTCATCGTCCTCCTGCGGCAGGCTGCGGGCGAGCGCGGTCCTAGACGGCAGCGGCGGCAGCCCCAGGCCCGGGGTCTCGGGCCGGTAGCGCAGCCGGTCTTCCCAGGCCGCGCGGATCTCCGGGTGAAGGCCGAGCGGCTGCCGGCTCTGGCGGGCGACATCGAACAGCGCCGTCGTGGGCTGCAGCAGGGCGGCCTCGAGCGCGTCGAGCACCGCATCGACGTCGGCAAACTCGAGGTCGCCAGCATCCGGATCGGAGCAGACGAAGCGCGCCGCAGGGCTCATCGTTTGGCGTCCAGCCAGTTGGGACCCACCCCGATATCCACCACCAGCGGCACCCGGAGCTCCACCACGTGCTCCATGTGCTCGCGCACCAGGCGGCCCAGCGCCTCGACTTCCTCGGGCGGCGCCTCGAACACGAGCTCGTCGTGAACCTGCAGCAGCATGCGGCTCCGCAGCCGGTGCTCCCGCAGCGCGTCGTGGATCCGGATCATCGCCAGCTTGATGAGGTCGGCCGCCGAGCCCTGGAGCGGTGAGTTCTGCGCGTTCCGCTCGCCGTAGGCCCGCATGTTGAAGTTGCGATCCTTGATCTCGGGGATGTACCGGCGTCGCTTGAAAAGGGTCTCGACATAGCCCTGCTCGCGGGCCAGCCGGATCTGGCGATCGAGGAAAGCGCGTACCCCGGCAAACCGCTCGAAGTAGCGGGCGATGAAGCTCTTCGCGTCCTCCTGCGAGATCCCCAGCTGGCGGCTGAGGGCAAAGGGCCCTTGGCCGTAGATGGTGGCAAAGTTGATGGTCTTGGCGCGGGCCCGCATGTCGGCCGACACCTGCTCGAGGGGCACACCGAAGATGAGCGCGGCGGTCTGGCGATGGATGTCGCCGCCCTGGTGGAACGCCTCGATGAAAGCCGGATCGCCCGAGAGGTGCGCCATGATCCGCAGCTCGATCTGCGAGTAGTCGGCGACCAGGAACTGCCAGCCCGAGCGGGGCACGAACCCGCGGCGGATCTCCTCTCCTCTCGGCGTGCGGATGGGAATGTTCTGGAGATTGGGGTCGGAGGAGCTGAGCCGGCCGGTCGCGGCGCCGGTCTGATTGAAGCTGGTGTGAATCCGGCCGGTGCGACGATTCACGGTGGCCGGCAGGGTGTCGACGTAGGTGCTCTTCAGCTTCTGCAGCTCACGATATTCCAGAATGAGTCGCGGCAGCGCGTGGCCCATGGCCGCGAGCTGCTCCAGCACGTCGGCGTCGGTGCTGGGGCCGGTCTTGGTGCGCTTGAGCACCGGAAGCTGCTGCTTCTCGAACAGGATGGTGGCCAGCTGGCGCGGCGAGTTGAGATTGAGAGCCTCGCCGGCGACCGTCGCGATTTCGCCCTCGAGCCGGCGCAGGTCCGCGGTCAGCTCGGCGTTGAGCCGGTCGAACACCGACGAATCGATCGAGATCCCTTCCCACTCCATGTCGGTCAGCACGGCCACCAGCGGCATCTCGATCTCGCGCAGCAGCGGCTCCATGGCAATGTCGCGGAGGGCCGGCGCGAAATAGTCGTGGAGGCCCAGCACCGTCGCGGCATCGGCTCCGCAGTACCCGGCCGCGGCATGCACCGTCACCTCGGCGAACGGGATCTGCGCCTTGCCGCGGCCGGTGAGGTCGGCGTAGGTCTGCAGGGTGCGGCCGAAATGCTCGAGGCACAGCGTGTCGATGGCATGCGACCGGCGACCGGGGTCGAGCACGAAGCTCGCGAGCATGGAGTCGTACGCCACGCCGGCCAGCTCGACGCCGACGCGCCGCAGCACCTGCCAGTCGTACTTGATGTTGTGGGCGGCCTTCTTGACCGAGGGATCCTCGAGCAACGCAACCAGCGGCGCCATGGTGAAGTCGCCGATCGGCGGCAGGTTCTTGACCGGCGCGGGCGCGGCCAGCTCGCCCGCGGTCGGCCGATGGCCGAAGGGGAGGTACCACACCTCGCGCGGGCTCGCGGCGAGCGAGAGGCCCACCAGCTGAGCGTCATGGGGCGCGAGGGAAGTCGTCTCGGCGTCGAGCCCCACGAGCGGAGCGGCCCGGAGCCGGCTGATCAACGCCGGCAGGTCGTCGGGATCGTCGAGCACCGTGACCTCGAGGGGCTGCTCCTCATCGAGGGCATGCCAATCGGCCGCCGTGGCCGGAAGCGTGGCGGTCGCCACGGGCGCCCCTGCGGCCGCGTCCGGCTCCTGGGCCGAATAGGCGCCTGACTCCTCGGCGGGCGCGACGGCCGCCGGGGGCACGCCGGCCTGCACGCCGGCCTCCGCGGCAACCGGTGCCGCCCCTGTCCCACTCGAGCCGCCCAGCCGTTTGGCCAGCGAGAAGAACTCGAGCTCGGTCAGAATCCGGATCACCGCTTCGCGGTCGGGCTCCCGCAGTCCCAGATCATCCACGTCGAGCTCGATGGGGACGTCCCGCTTGATGGTGACGAGCTCCCTGGACAGCCGCGCGTTGTCGGCCTGCGCGAGCAGCGCCTCCCGGGTGCGCTTGGCGGTGATCTCGGGCGCCCGCGCGAGGATGGTCTCCAGATCGCCATAATCGGCGAGCAGCTTCTGGGCGCCCTTTTCGCCGATGCCTTTGACTCCCGGTACGTTGTCCGAGCTGTCACCCACCAGAGCGAGGAAATCCACCACCTGACCTGGGGGCACCCCCAGCCGCTCGGCGCCGTTGGACTCATCGACCCACACCTCGTCCACGGCGGCCGGGCCGCCGCGCCCGGGATTGAGCAGGCAAATCCCCGGTCCGATGAGCTGATAGAAATCCTTGTCGCCCGAGACGATGACGGAGGTGAGCCCGCGCGCCGCGCCGGCGGTGGCCAGGGTTCCGATCACGTCGTCAGCCTCGTAGCCGCGCACCGCCACCAGCGGGATCCGGAACGCCTCGAGCAGGGCGCAGATCCGCTCCACGGCACGGTCGAAATCGGCCTGGAGCGAGTCGTCCAGCTTCTCGCGGGTCGACTTGTACTCGGGATACCGCTCCTCGCGAAACGAGGTGCCGGCATCGTTGACCCAGGCGACGTAGTCGGGGCGGTACTTGTCGCGCAGTCGGAGCAGGAAGTTCACCACCCCCCAGGCCGCGGAGGTGTTCTCGCCCTTGGT
>DASSMN010000155.1:0-4351 GCA_035688885.1 Gemmatimonadales bacterium | reverse complement strand
ACCAATCCTCCTCCCGCATCCCCACAGGAGACGCCCATGTCCGTGGGCACCAGCTTCCTCAATCAGGTCAACCAGGCCTTCGATCGCGCCGCCGGCTTTACCCACCACCCACCTACCCTGCTGGCCAACATCAAAGGCTGCAAGAATCTCCTGTACACCAGCTTTCCGATCAAGCGGGACGACGACACCATCGAGGTCATTCACGCCTGGCGCGCCGAGCACAGCCATCACAAGCTGCCGTGCAAGGGCGGCATCCGGTTCTCGCTGGCGGTGGACGCCGACGAGGTGCAGGCGCTCGCCGCGCTCATGACCTACAAATGCGCCCTGGTGGACGTCCCGTTCGGCGGGGCCAAGGGCGGCATCCGAATCAATCCCAAGACCTATTCCGTAGGCGAGCTGGAGCGGATCACCCGGCGCTACGTGTTCGAGCTGGTGCGCAAGAACTTCATGGGCCCCGGCCTCGACGTGCCCGCTCCCGACGTGGGCACCGGCAGCCGCGAGATGGCCTGGATCGCCGACACCTACACCCAGCTCCGTCCGGGCGAGCTCGACGCCCTGGGCTGCGTCACCGCCAAGCCGGTGAGCGCCGGCGGCATCCGGGGCCGCACGGAAGCCACCGGGCGCGGGGTGTTCTACGGCACCCGTGAGGTGTGCGGCATCGCGGAGGACATGAAGGCGCTGGGACTCTCCACCGGGCTGACCGGCAAGCGGGTGGTGATCCAGGGCCTCGGCAACGTGGGCTACTTCGCGGCCAAGTTCTTCACCGACGGGGGCGCCGTGCTGGTCGGGCTGGCGGAGGCCGAGGGCGCGATCAGCAACCCGAACGGGATCGACCTGGAGCGGGTCATGGCCCACCGGCGCGGGACCGGCAAGCTGACCGGGTTCCCGGGCGCCACCGATCTGGCGCGTCGCGAGGATGTGCTGGAGCTCGAGTGCGACATCCTCATCCCCGCCGCGCTCGAGCGGCAGATCACGGCGGAGAACGCGCCGCGCATCAAGGCCAAGATCGTGGTCGAGGCCGCCAATGGGCCCACCACCATCGAGGCGGACGAGATCCTGGCCCAGCGCGGCATCCTGGTGATCCCCGATGCCTACATCAACGCCGGCGGCGTGACGGTCTCCTACTTCGAGTGGGTCAAGAACCTGGGACACGTGCGGTTCGGCCGGATGCAGAAGCGGTTCGAGCAGGGCGCGTACGGGCGGCTGCTCTCGGCCGTCGAGGGCGTGACCGGCCGGAAGTTCAGCAGCGAAGAGGTGGAGAAGGTGACCCACGGCGCCAGCGAAGAGGACCTGGTCAACTCGGGCCTCGAGGAGACCATGATCGGCGCCTATCACCCGATCCGGCAGGAGTGGAAGTCGCGCAAAGGCGCCGTGGACATGCGGACCGCCGCGATGATCGTGGCGATCGACAAGGTGGCGTTGAGCTACGAGCAACTCGGTATCTTCCCGTAGCGGGTCAGTCATGCTGCCGCTCACCCTCTTCGCCCTGCTCGCCTTCGCAGGCGCCGCCGCCGCCCAGCAGTCCGACGCCGTTCCCGTCCCCGAAAACCTGGTGCCCGACGGCATGCCGCCCATTCCCCGAAGCCTGGTGGACCAGGTGCGGCCCTATACCGAGTATCGCTCCGCCGGCTTGGCCGACTGGCACCCCAGCCGGCGCGAGATGCTCATCGCCACCCGGTTCGGCAGCACGCCGCAGATTCACCGGGTGGCCATGCCCCTCGGCGCGCGGAGCCAGCTCACCTTCTTCGACGAGCCGGTCACCTTCGCGAGCTACGAGCCGCGCACCGGCGCCTATTTCCTGTTCACCAGGGACGTCGGCGGCAACGAGTTCGGGCAGATCTATCGCTACGACTTCGCCTCCCGCCGGTCGGTGCAGCTCACCCCCGGCGGCCGCTCCCAGAACGGCGGCATCCGCTGGTCCCACGCCGGCGACCGCATCGCCTACGGCTCGACCCGCCGGAACGGCGCCGACCGCGACCTGTACGTCATGAACCCGGCCGACTCCGCCTCCGATCACCTGGTGCTCCAGGTACAGGGCGGCGGCTGGGAGGTGAACGACTGGTCGCCCGACGACCGCCGGCTCATCGCCATCGAAGAGCTCTCGGTCAACCGCTCGCGGCTGTGGCAGGTGGAGCTCGCCGACGGCACCCGGCGCGAGCTCGTCCCGCTCGGCGCCTCGGATACCGTCGCGTATGGCGGCGCCCGCTTCAGTGTCGATGGGCGCTCGCTCTACGTCACCACCGACCAGGATTCCGAGTTCAAGCGGCTGGCGCGGCTCGACCTGACCAGCCGGCGGCTCACCGTGCTCACGCCCCGCATCGCGCACGACGTGGTCGCGTTCGAGCCGTCCCACGACGGCCGCACCATCGCGTTCACGGTCAACGAGGATGGCCGGTTTGCCCTCTACCTGCTCGACACGGCGACCGGACGCTACCGGCCGGTCAAGGGTGTGCCCCTCGGCATCGTCGGGGGACTTCGGTGGCACCGCACCCGCAACCTGCTGGGCTTCACGCTTTCCACCATCCGCTCGCCAGGGGATGTGTTCGTTCTCGACCCGGCCACGCAGACCCTTACCCGGTGGACCGAGAGCGAGACGGGCGGCCTCGACACCGCCGGGCTGCCCCAGCCGGAGCTCATCCGCTGGCCCAGCTTCGACGGCCGCGAGATCACGGGGTTCTACTACCGGCCGCCGCCGAGGTTCACCGGCAGGCGCCCGGTCATCGTGGACATCCACGGTGGGCCCGAGGGCCAGGCGCTGCCGGGCTTCCAGGGCCGGCAGACCTATTTTCTCTCGGAGCTCGGCGTCGCGCTCATCGAGCCCAACGTGCGCGGCTCGACCGGGTACGGAAAGACGTTCACCAAGCTGGACAACGGCATGCACCGGCTGGATTCGGTGCGCGACATCGGCGCGCTGCTGGACTGGATCGCGCGGCAGCCCGACCTGGATGCGGAGCGAGTGATGGTGACCGGCGGGAGCTACGGCGGCTACATGACGCTCGCCGTGGCCACGATGTACGACCGGCGGATCCGCTCGTCGCTCGACGTGGTGGGGATCTCCAACTTCATCACCTTTCTCACCCACACCGAGAGCTACCGCCGCGACTTGCGCCGGGTCGAGTACGGCGACGAGCGGGACCCCGCCATGCGCGCCTACTTCGAGCGGATCGCGCCGGTCAACCAGACCGACTCGATCACCAAGCCGTTGTTCGTGGTGCAGGGCGCCAACGACCCGCGGGTGCCGCACACCGAGTCGGAGCAGATGGTGAAGCAGCTGCGGGCGCAGGGCAAATCCGTGTGGTACCTGCTGGCCAAGGACGAGGGTCACGGCTTCCGCAAGAAGCCCAACGTGGACTACCTGTTCTACAGCACCGTCGAGTTCGTGCGCCGCACCCTGTTCAACCCGGCGCCGTGAGGCCGACTCCCATGCGCTATCGCTTCCTCACCTGCGACGTATTTACCACCACGCGGTTCGGCGGCAACCAGCTGGCGGTGCTGCCGCAGGCTTCGGGACTCTCGGACCGGCAGATGCAGCGGATCGCCCGCGAGTTCAACTTCGCGGAGACCACGTTCGTCCTGCCGCCCGAGCGGGGCCACACCCGGCGGCTCCGGATCTTCACCCCGATGGCCGAGGTGCCGTTCGCCGGCCACCCGAACGTGGGCAGCGCGTTCGTGCTCGCGACGCTTGGCGAGCTGGGTCCGCTCGACCGGCCGCTCACGATCACCTTCGAAGAGAAGGCCGGCCCGGTGCCGATCGCGATAGAGCGGCGGGACGGGCTCATTCGCTGCGAGCTCACCGCGCCCGAGCGACTGACCGTCGGGCGGAGCATCGGGCCGGAGGTGATGGCGCGCGCGCTTTCGCTCGAGCCCGATGATGTCCTGACCCGGACCCACCCGCCGCAGGTGGCGTCGGTCGGGCTGCGGTTCCTGTTCGCCGAGCTGCGCGACCGCGCGGCGCTCCAGCGGGCGCGCCCGCGGATGGACGGGTTCGACGCCCTCGCGGCGGACGGCATGCCCCCGGATGTGTTCGTCTATGTCCTCAGCGGCGACGAGTTCGACATCCGCGCCCGCATGTTCGCCCCCATGGACGGCATACCCGAGGACCCGGCCACCGGTAGCGCCAACGGCGCGCTGGCGGCGCTGCTCGCCGGATATGACCGTGCGCAAAGCGGGAGCTACCGCTGGCGGGTGGCCCAGGGAGTGGAGCTGGGTCGTCCGAGCCTGCTCGAGATCTCGGCCGAGAAGCGGGATGGCGAGGTGGTCGAAGCGCGGGTGGCGGGGACCAGCGTGCTGGTGAGCGAGGGGGAGATCGAAGTCGGTGATGCGTGAGCCGGCCGCCGCTCACCGATCCACG
>DASSMN010000559.1:0-4560 GCA_035688885.1 Gemmatimonadales bacterium | reverse complement strand
CCGGTCGGCCGGCTCGCTCCAGATCTCCACCCGGGCAGGAACTCGGCCACGGGTGTACTTCACGGCATTGGCGAGCAGGTTCTGGAGCGCCTGGCGCAGCAGCGCGAGGTCGCCCTCGACGGGGGGCAACGGCTCGACCCGCCATTCGACGGGCCGATCGCCGGCCTCTTCCATGACGCTGTCCCGCACCTCGCGGACCAGGCGGTCCATGTCGACGGCTGCACGGGAGAGCGCGGTGCGGCCGATCTGGGAGAAGCTCAGCAGATTGTCCACCAGCGTGCCGGCGAACTGCGCCGATTCGATAATGGTGCTGACGTACCGGTTCGCGGCCGCGTCAGGGCTCGCCGCCATCCGCTCCCGGAGCAGCTCGGAGTAGCCTACTATGTGCCGGAACGGCGCCCGCAGGTCGTGCGACACCGAGTAGGAGAACGCCTCGAGCTCCTGGTTGCTGCGGGCCAGCTCGCTCGAGAGCTCGGCCAGCTCCTCCGCCTTCCTGAGCACGATGCCGACGATCGCCTGCCGCAGGTCGCGCGCGCCCTCTACTTCGCTGTCGGACCAGGGCAGCGATCGGCCACGCACCGTCTCCATCCAGGTCTCGAACGACGCTCGCGGATGCAGCGTACGAGCCCCGTCGGCGCCTACCGTCACTGGCTTGCCGGGATCGCCGCCCCAGCGGATGGTTCGCACCAGTTCGGGCCGAAACCAGAGCACGAAGCTTCGTTGGGTCGCCGAAATGGAGATGGAGAGCAGACCGCTGGCGCTGGCGCGGTAAGCCTCGCCGTCGGGCAGCAGCGCCGGCAGCGCGTCGGTGTGAAAGACGTCCTGGCGCCCTTCGCTCAGCAGCCAGTCCACCAGCGCCTGGACCTGCGGCTCCGCGGGGGTCTCGCCCACCAGGGTGCACTCCCCCTGGAACAGGATCGCTGCACCGGCAGCTCGAGCGAAGCCGAGCAGCTGGTCGGGTGCGCGGGTAAGGCCGAGAATGAACGGCTCGTCCTCGGCCATGGCCGCGAGCAGGCGATCCTGAATAGCCCTGAGCTGGATGCGGTGCTCGTACGCGGCGGTGTTGACCTGCGCCCAGAGCTGGAGCGCAAAGGTCTGCCCCAGAAAGTCACACGCCGTTCGAACGGCAAACGGCAGCCGGCGCGGCGAGCCATGATGACAGGAGATGAGCCCCCAGAGATGCCCGTCACGAACGACCGAGATCGACATGGAAGCGGCCACGTCCATGTTGTGGAGGTACTCGACGTGGACCGGTGAGACGCTTCGAAGGCTCGCGTAGGTCAGGTCCAAAGGCTGACCCGTCCGCGGATGCAGCGCCGGGACGACGGCCGCAGGTTGGTAGTCCGCGTCCACGATGAGCCGCCAGCGATTGAGGCGGTACAGCTCGCGGGCCTGGTGGGGAATGTCCGACGCGGGGAACCAGTGGTCCAGCAACGAGGGATACCGGTCGGAACGGCTCTCACCCACCACCTGCCCGTTCCAGCCCTCGTCGAACCGATACACCAGGACCCGGTCGAACCCGGTGACGCGCCTGACTTCCTCGGCCGCCAGCCGGCTCAGCTCCTCAACCGATGACGTGGTAGGCAGCGCGCCGACAAAGGTGCGCACCAGGGGATACAGGTGGTGGAAGCCGACCGGATCGGGCGAATCCGTGGGCTCGAGCTCGAGGATCAGGAGGCCCTGACACCGATGCGCCACCGCCTCGAACGAGCCCGCCTCGACCGTGATCGTGCCCACGTACAGTGGCTGGCCTTCGAGATCCGCACCGGCGACGGCCGCGCGGATCCGGGCCGCCTGGGCGGCCCCGATCAGGTCGTCCACGCCGCCACCCAACACCTGCGCCGGGCTTCGGCCGAACAAGGCAAGCACATTTGCGCTCACCTGCTCGACCCGAAGGCTGGGCTCCTCGAGCACGAGCAGGAGGCCGTGAGGCTGGATGCTGGCCGGGATGTGGATCGGCTCGCGATCGCAGGCGCTCAGGTCTACCGCGGTACTGGCGGCAGGCGGAAAGCTTACACGAGTGGATCCCGCCAACGTCTCCCTCCGTGGATGGCATAGCACTCGCGTGCCGCGGGCTTGATCCAAATCCAGGACTGCGCCCGGCGATTACCGGCCTGAAAGGAGCGATTTTATCGGATCATGAGCGAACGCGAAGTGTCCCGGCGCACATAGGACCAAACCATGACAGTTCAGCGGGTTATGTCAGGCTGTGAAGCAGTTCCGGGCGCCGCCGGAGTCCGCGTTCACCTGCGTAAACCATGGGAAGAAATTCGTGCGGGAGGGGTTCGTGCGGGGAGGGGGCCGGCGGGGCCAACGGAGCGATTAAGCGGCAGGCCGGAATGGGGAGCAGCCGGAGAGGGCGGTCCGGGCAGTCACAATAGAGCACGGCGGCCGCCCGGACGCCCCTCCAGCTCGCGCCGTCCCGGGTCGCCGCTTAGACTGCGCACCGAAACACACGCGCCGGCAAGACGTTGAGCGGCTCGAACTCCTGCCGGACCTGTCCAAATACCCGCCGAAGCTCAGGGAGAGCCGACCGGGTAAACTGATAGACGACCAGTACCCCGCCCGGCCTCAGCAGGCGGCGCCAGTCCGCGATCAGGGCCAACCTGTCCGCGCGTGCCAGGCCGCTCAATGGGATGCCCGAGACCAGCAGGTCCACCGAGCCGATCCCTCGCTCCGCCAGGGCCGTCCCGGCCTCCGCCGCGGAGCGATGAAAGACGGTCAGGCGGCGGTCGGGGAACTCGGTCCGGAGATGCGCCACGAAGGTTGGGTTCATCTCGAACACGGCCAGGGTGCCGTCGCCCCCCAGCCGGTCCAGTATGGGGCCCGTCAGAGTCCCGACGCCCGGACCCGCCTCGACCACCACCTTGGTCCGACTCCAGTCCGCCTGCCGGAGCACCCGGGAGATGAGGAACCGGCTGCTCGGGATGACCGACCCCAGCATGCGGGGGTGGCGCAGGAAGGTCCGGCCGAACAGCAGCGCCGGCGGGAGCGGCCGCCGGGCCACCCGGACGGGGTAGATGTCTTCGCCATGCTCGTTCGTCGCCATTTATCTAAGTACAGCAGACTGAGCACCTCGGCAAGAGAGGTGGCTCACAACAGGACCGGGCCCGATTGGGCAGATTATCCCATTGCGAGGTCCGTTCGGGGCTTGCCACCTTGCGTGAAGGCCCCCGAAACCGCTTCCAGCCTGTCTTCCAAGGTCAGCCATGCGAGACTCCGTCCCTACCCCTGTCGCGAGCCGTCACCCTTCAGTGCTCCTTATGGAGCCGGAGCCGATGTTGCGCCTCACGATGACGAAGTTTCTGCAGCGCTCCGGCTATCGCGTGACCGCCTGCTCCGATGCGGTTGCGGCGCAGACCCTGCTCGCGGACCGCGCGGTGCGACCGGCGCTTATCGTCCTCGGCGTGCGAGTGCTCGACCGCAGCGCAGCCGCCGACGCCCACCAACTCCGCGAGGCCGCGCCCCACACACCGATGCTGGGCGTAGCCGATGCGATCGACGACGCGGGAGACGCGTTCGTGCTCCCGCACAACCTCCGCTTCCTGGCGCATCCCTTCGACATGGCCGACGTGCTGCGCGCGATCCGCTCCTCGTTGCGGCAGTCGGGCGCTTCCCCGCGGCAATCAGGAGCCGAGGCGGCGATCGGCTCGTGACCGTGGTCACGGACGGCGCCGTGAGATTGGTCCTATCTGTCAGGCCGTTTCCGCTGCCCCGGCGCGGGATGTCGTGGTGACCTGAGACCGGGCCGCACGTTCGCTCTTCCCACCTCGATGTTCCGCCCTCGGAGGCCGCGGCCTCAGGCGCTGACGAGAGCGGCCATCCGGCTTCCATCTCGCTCCGCATCCACTCGGCGCCTTCGGATCAATGGCCCCGGAACCCCGGTTCCGGTCGCGGAGCAGAGGGGGAACGCATGACTACTGCAATGGAGCGGGAAACCTGGGCGGGTCGTCGGGCGCAGGATCGGCCGCCGGCGTCATCGCGGCCGCGCGAGGACGACGGAAACGGCAAACCGGCCGTGGGCACGGCGCGAGGGCTGGGCTGGTTCAGCATCGGACTCGGCCTGGCGGAGGTGGCCATGCCGCGCCGTCTGGCCCGGGTCATCGGCATGGACGACCACGACACCACCCGGAACATTCTGTTCGCGTATGGCCTGCGGGAGATCGCCACGGGGGTGGCCATCCTCACCAGCGAGCGCCCCACCGGGGCCGTGTGGGCGCGCGTCGGCGGCGACGTGCTCGATCTGGCGACGCTCGGACGCGCCATGGCCGACGACGATTCGGATCGTGGCCGGCTCGCCGCCGCGACCGCCGCGGTGCTTGGCGTCGCGGCGCTCGACCTGATCACCGGTCGGCGGCTCAGCCGGGACGACGAGCGCACGATGATGACGCGTGGGGGGTCGGTGGACAGCGGGATCACGGTATCGGAGAGTGTTACCATCGCCCGGCCCCGGGAGGAGGTCTACCGCTTCTGGCGTGACCTCACCAACCTGCCGCGCTTCATGGAGCACCTCGAGGCCGTCCAGGTGCTGGATGACCGGCGATCGCACTGGCGGGCCCG
>DASSMN010000130.1:0-5109 GCA_035688885.1 Gemmatimonadales bacterium | reverse complement strand
CGGCGTGGCCGCGCGATGCGCTGATCTCTATCTTCACCCCCCATGGCCCCCAAGTCCACCCCTCGCCCGCAGGGCAGTGCACCACCGCACGCTGCCCAGTTTCGCCGCCGCCTGCTCCGCTGGTTTCGGCGCCACGGCCGGGACCTCCCCTGGCGTCGAACCCGTGACCCCTATCACATCACGGTCGCCGAGTTCATGCTGCAGCAGACGCAGGTGTCCCGGGTGGAGGCGTACTACCGGCGATTCCTCGACCGATATCCCACCGTCGAGACGCTGGCCCGCTCCGAGCCCGCCATGGTGCGCGAGGCCTGGGCCGGCCTGGGGTACTACCGCCGGGCCACGAACCTGCACCGCCTGGCCCAGACTGTTGTCGAGCGGCACGACGGCGTCATCCCGTCCGATCCCGCGCGGCTGCTGACGCTGCCCGGCGTCGGCCGCTATACCGCGGGGGCCGTGGCCAGCTTCGCGTACCAGCGCGCCACACCTGCGATCGACACCAACGTGGCACGGGTCATCCGGCGCGCCTTTCTGCCCCGGCTCGCCGCCGGCAGGCAGGAGCGCCGGCTGTGGGAGACCGGCGCCGCCATCATGCCGCGGCGGAACGGCGCGGCGGCCTGGGCGTTCAATCAGGCCATCATGGAGCTCGGCGCGCTCATCTGTACCGCCCGGGTGGCCCGTTGCGGCGAGTGTCCGGTCCGCGGCTCGTGCGCCACGGGGAGGAAGGCCGTCAAGAGGGCGAGAGGGCGAGAGGGCGAGAGGGCGATAGGGCGATAGGGCGATAGGGCGATAGGGCGCGTCGAGGAATGGTGGCCATTCACGGACGTCAAGACCGCGTAGGAGCCATCCGGCGCGCGGCGAGAGGGCCCTGGGCCAATTTGAAGTGAGCTTGACGCTGACGGCCCACTCTGGATCGATGCGTCGGGTGTTCTACGTCTACATCCTCGCGAGCGACACGCGCGAGCTTTTCATCGGGATCACCAACAACCTGATCCGCCGCGTTGCGGAGCATCGTTCGGGAGCGGACCCCTATCGCTACGTCTTCCGCCACGCGACGACCCGGCTCGTGCATGTCGAGGCCGCCGGCGAGGCGAGAGACGCGATTCGTCGCGAGAAGCAGTTGAAGGGGTGGTCCCGCAGAAAGAAGCTGCAGCTGATCGAGGCGACCAATCCCTCTTGGGAGGATCTGGCGGCCGGTTGGCCTACCGGTTGAGCTCCGCGCCTCCGCGGGTCGACGAGCCCGTCCACCACTACTGATGGCCCTCTCTACCGCACCAGCGCCCCCGCCACCAGCGCAACCAGCGCCAGCGTCCCCGACACCGAACCCACTATCCGTTGCCGCTGGCGCAGCTCGTCGAAATAGGCCGCGCCGGCTCCCATCGGGTCCAGTCGCGACAGCCTGGCCGCGGTCGGCAGGCCGATCAGGAGCACGATCAGCGCGCCAACCACGCCGGCCGCCTGCATGATGAGCAGCCATACGCTGAAGCCCACCAGCTCGCCCATCCGCGCCGACACCGAAAACGTCAGCATGAGCCCTGACAGCACCGCGAGCAGCGCTCCCGGCCCGATGATGCCCTTGTAGACGGCTGCCTGGGCCCGCACCACCGCGCCGAGCCCCGCGCGCTCCTCGCGTTTGCTTGCGACGCCCGCGACCATGGCCGCCAGGCCGCCGCCGAGCCACATGGTGAATCCCAGGAGATGGAGGAACAGCCAGACGCGGATCATCGGGCTATCGGCTGCTGACCGAGGAGAGGATGGCGCCGTCGATGGGCTGACGGCCGCCGAACCCGGCATCGATCTCGTGCCAGTGGCTGATACGATCCTCCCCAAGGCGCCAGCACAGGAATATCGGCCGGTCCTCGCGCAGCGAGTAGAAGTCCACCAGGCCCGCTTCGAACCCCTTGAAGACGCAGCCGATCGCCTCGAGCTCCTGGAGGTACCGGTTGATCCGCTCCGCGTGGCGGGTAACCTCCTCGCGTGCGGCCACCAGCTCGGGGGTCTCGCCCCAGTCCGCTCGGGCTCCCCCGGTGAGGATCTCGAACCGGCTGACCGCCCCGCGCCAGGCGGGGTATTCGGCGGTCAGGTCCTGCACGATGCGGCGCACCAGCGGGAGGGTCCGCTCGGCCTCGGGGAGCGTGAACAGCTTGAACTCGGGCATGACCTACCCCCAGACGATCTCGACTCCCGGCACCTGCTCCGGATGGCTGATGAACCCGATCACCAGTCCCCCGGCGTCGACCACCGTGATCGTGGGTCGAAGGTGCGAGTCGCTCGGATCCAGGTCCATCCGCACCTGAAACCCGGTGAGCTCCTGGTCGCCCCGGACCACCGGTGACTTGGTGCGCATGAGCGAGTCGGCCCGCGTGTGCCAGGGATGCTTCCCTTCGGCCAGGCAGCGTGTCACCAGGTCCCGGTCGCTGAGCGTACCGAGAAACCGGCGGGTGCGGTGGTCGTCCACCACCGGAACCACGGAGATGTTCCGGGTCTTGAACATGATCGCCACCTCGCTCGCCATGGCACCGGCGACGGCGACGTGGGGATCGGCGACCATGACGTCGGAAGCTTTCATGTGGCTCAATTTGCGCCGATAGAGGTGGGGGTCAAGGCCGCGCCGGGAACGATCCGAGCGCCTCGCGCGCCGCCCGATGGCCGTCCTCGGCGTAGCGCCGCATCCGGTCGACCTGGAAGGTCGCGCCGCGCTCCACCGGTGGTCTGACGTGAACCAGCGCCGGCCGAGCCGGATCACACCGCCACGCCTCGAGCGACGCCGCGGTCAGGGCCGCCATCATCGTGCCGAGCGCCTCGTCATGGGCCTGCACCATGGGCGGCAGCACCACCGGGGGTCCGGGCGGCAGATCGGGCCCCGGGCCCACGTCGACGGCCACCACCGGCTCCTTGACCACCCGCGCCGCCGCGGCGAGCGGAAGCACGCCGTGGACCCCGCCGTCGCCGCACCGCCGGCCCGCGAGAACGACGGGCGGATAGTAGAGCGGCAACGCACAGCTGGCGCACAGGACATCGATCAGGGGCGCCTCGGTCCCGCCGTGGCCGAACAGCGTCAGCTCACCCGCATCCAGGTCAGCCACGGCGACCGTGAGGGGCACCGCCAGATCACCGAAGCGGCGAGCGGTCACCAGCAGCTCGATGGCGCGCCGGAGCGGACCCGGCCGAAGGAGGGACCGCGCGAAGAGCCCCCTGACCAGCGCGAGGGGCTCCCGCACCACGCCTCGGGGCCCCACCTCCGCCAGCCGGTCCAGCAACGCCGCCGGCTCGGCTCCGCCGGCGAGCGCGGCCGCCATTACCGCCCCCATGGAGGTCGCGACGTAGCGCACGATCGTCCGGCCAGACTCCCGCACGGCTCGCGCCGCGCCCAGGTGCGCCGCGGTCTTGGCGCCGCCCCCACTCAGCACCAGCGCGACGGCGCGGTCGCTCATCCCGAGCGCTTGCCGAGCCGGTGCGACTCCGCTCGCTGGTAGCGCGCCCGCTCGTCCGGCGTCTCGGGGATCAGCCGCGGCACGCGACGCGGCTTGCCGGTGTCATCGATGGCGACGAACACCACGTGCGCCGTATGGGTGTGGCGCCGCTCCCCGCTGCTCACCGTCTCGGCGTAGACCTCCACGGTGATGTCCATCGAGCTGTTGCCGACGAAGTCCACCGTTGCCTCGCAGGTGACCAGCGAGCCGACCCGGATCCGCTCCCGGAAGTCCACCCGGTCTATGGCCGCGGTCACGGCGGGGCCGCCGGCATGGCGAATGGCGGCCACCGCGGCTGCCTGGTCCACCAGCGCCATCAGCTCGCCGCCGAACAGGTCGCCCAGCACGTTCTGCATGTTCGGCATGACGAACGTGGTGATGGTGCCGACGCTGTGGGACATGGGGCGGGAAGCTGGGTGCATGGGATTCGGGGTTGGAGGGCCATCCAAGCCTTCGGAATGCGATGGTCGGCATCTGATATCGTCTGCCGTACCGGCGGTCCGCCTTCCGTCAGTAATCCACCGGTCTCAGGTAGTACTCCCCGATCGCCGTCGCGCTCAGCATGGCGACCGTCGGAAGGCGCCGCTTCCAGTGGGTCGAGTCGAGTCGCTTGCGCACCAGCTCGACCTCCTCCTCAGAGAACCCCAGCGCCATGATCTCGGGCGCCTTGTACCCGAGCAGAATCCAGTGCAGAATCGCGTCGGCCCTGGGATAGCTGATGCCGAAATCGCCCTCATCGGTCTGGCCCTTGATCAGGTCGGCGCTCGCGGGCTTGGACACGATCACGTCGGGCACGCCAAGGTGCCGCGCGAGGGCCCAGACCTGGGTCTTGAAGAGATCGCCGATCGGGTTCACCGGCGGTGAATCATCCGCATGCCAGGTGAAATACCCGAACAGCCGCTCGGTCTTGTTGCCGGTGCCGAGCGGCAGGGCCCGATGGGCGGCGCTCAGGTCGAACAGGGTAATCATGCGGGTTCGCGCCATCATGTTGCCCAGCCGTCCCGGGGTGGGCGGCTCCGTGATCGCGGCGGCGAGCCCGTCCACGGCGGCGCTGATGTCCACCGTCTCGGCCGGCATGCCGAGCGCGTCGATGACCAGCTGCGCGTGGGCCAGGCTGTCGGCGCTCGAGGTCCGATACGGCATCCGCACCCCCAGTACGTTGGGCGCGCCCACCGCCTCGGCCGCCAGGTAAGCCACCAGCGAGCTGTCCACGCCGCCGGACAGGCCGATGACCACCCGCTCGAACCCGCGCCGGCGCCGCACTTCGTCGCGGATGAATTCGACCAGCCATCTGCGGGTCAGCTCGGGGTCGATGGCGAGCGGATCGCGGCCGGGATTGGCTCGCATCGCGACCGGCGGAAGCGCCGGACGCTTGGCCGGCGGCGACGCTGCCTGTGAGGCGACCAGCCCATCGCCAGCTCCCTGCCCCGGCTTCGCCGCGCCGGGCTGGCGGCCGCCCCGCCGCGCGTCGTGCAGCGACCCCAGCAGGTGGGGCAGCCGCATCTCGAGATCCGCCAGGAGCGGCAGGTCGGTGCGGGCCCGGGTGATCTCCTCGAAGTCGAGCGTCGCCTGCAGGATCGTCTCGTCGAAGACCGGCGCCTCGGCCAGCAGTTCGCCCCGGGGAGTGGCGACCAGGCTT
>DASSMN010000431.1:0-5519 GCA_035688885.1 Gemmatimonadales bacterium | reverse complement strand
GATCTGTCTGGGCACCTCGCTGTTCGTCGAGCTGGGCGCCTCCTTCGAGGCCACGCAGGTGGATCCGACGCGGGTCCTGGCTCAGATCACCAGCGGCATCGGGTTCCTCGGTGGCGGGGTGATCCTGGCGCGGAAAGGGCTCATCACCGGGGTTACCACGGCGGCGGTGATCTGGGTGCTGGCGGCGCTTGGCGGGTTGATCGGGTTCGGGCATCTGCGTGCGGCCATGGTGCTCACGCTGGTCACCCTGGGGGTGCTGATCGGGGTCGAGCTGCTGGAAGGCGCCTTCCGGCGGCTGCGGCAGGGCGCCACCGACCGCGAGTTGGACAGCATCGAGCTCGACCAGCAGTGAGGGTGGAGCTCGCAGCGGAGGCCACCGAGCGCACGACGGCGGCCACCGATGCGCTCCTGGCGGTCGCCACGGTGGCCGTGCTCGCCTGGATTCGGCATCGAAGTGCGGCCTCGTTCGGACGCACGGTCTGGCTCTCGGCGCTTGGCGCGATGGCAGTCGCATCCGTCCTCGGCGCTGCCACGCACGGGCTTGCCCTTTCCACGGCCGTGCGGGCGCTGCTGTGGCAGCCGCTCTATCTGGCGCTCGGCGCCACGATGGCGCTCTTCGTGGTTGGCGCGGTGAGAGATTGGCGCGGGGATCGGGCGGCCCGGCGCATGCTGCTGCCCATGCTGGGCCTCACCCTGGCCTTTTACGGCGCCACCCGCGTGAGCGGCGGCGCCTTTCTCGTCTTCGTGTTGTACGAGGCGGCCGCGCTGGGCTTCGCCCTTGTGGTCTACGCCTGGCTGGCCGCACGACGCCACCGGCCGGGCGCCGGCGCGATGGCGGGAGCGCTGGCCGTGAGTCTCGCGGCCGGCGCGGTGCAGGCTGCCGATCTCGGCACCCTTCACCTGGTGTGGGACTTCGATCACAACGGCGTGTTCCACCTGGTGCAGCTCGCGGGCATCGTCCTCCTGGGCGCCGGCCTCCGCCGGCTGCTCAATCCTCCACAGCTCGAGGGAGTCTGATGGGCACCTCACTGGCCGCCGGCGTGGCGGCCATTCTCGACCGCGATCTCCGCACGCTTCGACGCGAGCTCGAGGCCTACCCGGATGAGCGCCAGATCTGGCAGCCGGTGCCCGGCCTGCCGAACTCGGCCGGGACGCTCGCGCTGCATCTCGCGGGCAACCTGCAGCATTACATCGGGGCGCGCCTGGGCGGGACCGGCTACGTACGAGATCGAGATGCGGAGTTCTCGCGGCGCGACGTGCCGCGGGCGGAGCTGGTGGCGGAGATCGAACGGGCGCGCACCGTCGTTGCCGCGGCGCTGCCGGGTGTACCGGCCGAGGCGCTGGAGCACGATTACCCGGAGCCCATCACGGACGCCTACGTCCGCACCGACGAATATCTGGTGCATCTCTGCGCCCACTTTGCCTATCACCTGGGCCAGCTCGACAGCCACCGTCGTCTCGTGTCGGGCCACCCGGCCGGCGTCGGTGCCGTGCGGCCGATCGAGCTGGGCAGCGCCCGTCCGGTGGGCTGATCAGCAGGTGGTCATCGGGCCGCTGGCCAGCAACTCGAAATCGCTGCCGCGGACCGGGTGGGCTCGGAGCTGGTCGAGCGCATCCGACCAGGCCGGGTCGGAGGTGCCGGTGATGTACCACGCGCTGCCCTGGTCGGCCAGCATCAGGCCATAGGTCTTGAGGGCGGTGAGGATCACCAGCGCGTCACCGCTGTACGGGGCCAGTGAGAAGTCGGCCCGGAGCCTGGCGCGAGTTCCATAGGGCGGGAGCGACGGGTCGGCATACTGGCCGCAATGGCTGGCGGGCGCGACGTAGGCCCGCCGGACGTGCGGGACCGTGAACCGCAGCGCGTGGGTGATCTGCCCCGAGGCGACTTCTTCGTGCTTGAGCAGTCCGGGAAGGATCGGCAGGCCGGCCGCGTCGGCCGAGGTCCAGCCGGCTGGACGCGTGGCGTTCACGGTCAGATCCCAGCGCGCCGACGAGCTCACCTGGAACCCGCTCGCGGTCCGCACCGCGTTGTACAGCTCGTACAGGACGCAGTCCCCTTGGTGAACCACCAGCACGTGCCGGTCGCCCGACTGGGGATTCGGGTCGGCCGTGCTGCCGCCCTCGATCGGCACGTCGAGCGGAATCGGCATCGGGCCCGGATCACTCTCGTCGCCGTAGTCGGCGCCGTCGGTGCCGAACGTGATCGGCACCAGCGGCTGGTCCGGCGGGACCACCGTGTAGGGAATGCCGTAGTACGCCTCGGTGGTGCCCAGGTCCAGGTGCAGCGCGTTGCCGGGAGACATCTCCGCCAGCAGGGCGTCGGAGTTCGAGGCGACGGGATCGCCGCTCACGTTCCGATTCCAGGCGTTGTCGCCGGGAAAGATCTGGCACCCGCCGATGCTGGCGACCGCTGCGTTCACGGGGGGCGGGGCATTGGGCGGATTGGGATCGGCAGGGTCCGACCCGCCCGTGCCGCAGCCTGCAAGAAGGAACGGGAGCAGGGCGAGACGGAGGCGCATGGAAGTCTCCGTGACGAAGGAGCCTGGCTGAGCGGTGCAAGAGTTGGCCGGGGTGCCTCCCTCGAAGGGGCAAGAACCATGCTCTTGCGGGCCCAACCTGGCGCACCCGCCTCGGGCGCCTAACTTCTCCGGATCCAACCCACCCTGTCCCGAGGACCCCATGGACCAGCCTACCGGTCGGCCGGCGGACACCCGTGAGTTCATGGCCATGTGGAACGCGGTGACCGCCGAGCACCTCACCCACAAGCTCACCGGCGCGCTCCAGGAGCTGGCGCACCGGGTCCCCAATGCGCCGGCATTGGCGCCCGCGGAAGCAGAGGCGATGGCCCCCCTGCTCATCCACGCCTTCCAGGTCGCGGCGGCAAAGGAGGGCGGTGTGCATGCCGCCGTCCAGTTCCTCGTCGAATACGGAGCGCCGCCCGCGCCCGAGCCCTGAGGTCGTCCAAGCCCGAGGCGCGGCGGCAGCTACCTCTCCCTCGAGGCCGAATGCGCGTTCGCGCCGTGGGGCTGGTCCTCCTGCTCGCCGCCGCGGCCAGCTGCGGCAGTACCTCGCCGAGCCGAGGCCCGGATCCCGATCCGGATCTGCGCATTCTGTTCATCGGCAACAGTCTCACATACGTCAACGACCTCCCCGGCATGGTCAGGCAGCTGGGCGCGAGCGATCCGACGCGCCCGGTCACGGTGGCATCGGTGGCGTTCGGCGACTACAGCCTGGAAGACCACTGGAACCGCGGCGATGCGCTGACGGCCATCCGGCAAGGTGGGTGGGACCTCGTGGTGCTCCAGCAGGGCCCCTCCGCGCTGCCGGAGAGCCGCGCCAATTTGATCGAGTGGACCGGGCGCTTCGCCGGTGAGATCAGGAAGGTCGGGGCCCGTCCCGCGGTGTACATGGTGTGGCCGGGCCTCGCCCGACCGGCGGCCTGGGACTCGGTGACCGACTCCTATGCGGCAGCGGCGGCGGCGGCCCACGCCGTCCTGTTTCCTGCCGGCGAAGCGCTGCGCTCGGCGCACGCGACTGATCCCGGCATGCCGTTGTTCGATGCCGATGGCTTTCATCCGCTGCCGCTCGGCTCGTTCGGCGTGGCACTGGTCATCTACGCGGTCGCGGCGGACGTCTCGCCGACGGGGCTCGCGGCCCGCGCCGGTGTCGCGAGCTACCCTCCCGTTCAGGTCACCGCGCTCGAATCCTCCGCGGCCGACGCCATCGCGCGGTTCGGTCGCTAAGCCGCCGACGCCGCGGCCGTTGCCTCTTGCCCGTAGCGGCCGACCGCAGTTCTATACGGGGCGTTCCGACCACCGCGTCTTCCGCCCTCGAGGGTTTCATGCGCAACGTGTTCGCCCTGCTGGCCGTTTGCGGTCTCGCGGGGGTGGTGTTCGGCGTGCTGGACCTGCTGCGGTCGGCCCCCGGCCAGTCGGGTCCGGTCCCGTTCAGCCACGAAGGCTACGGCGGACCGGGCGCGATCATGGGTGGGCTGCTGCTGCTGGCGACCAGCCTGTATCTTCGCGCGGCGTGGCAGGGCAGGAACTGACCGGGGCCTTCGGGTGCCGCTCCTGCGCCAGCTCGCCGAAACCCTCGCCCAGCTCCGCGCGCACCACCGCCGTCGGCTCCCCTTCCTGACGCCGGCCGTCGAGCGCCGCCGCCCGCGTATCGCGGCGGAAGACTACGCGGCCCGCCACACCATCGAACACACCCTCGACCGCAAGGCGGACCTCCGCCGACTGGCCCCGCTCAAGCCCGAGGCCGCGGAGCGCTACGCGCAGCTGCTGCGCTTCGAGCTGACCGGACTGCGCGAGGTCGTGGCCGCGCTGGAGACGACGGCCGGCGGCCGCGACCTGCAGGAGTGCCTGGTCGAGGCCCGCGAGGAGATTGCCCGACTCGAAATCGAGGTAGAGTGGTGTCACGCGCTCCAGGCCCGGTGGCCGGCCGCGACGCCGGTGCACTGAGGCGCGAAGTCCTCACCCTGGTCGGCCTCGTCCTCGCGGCCGACGCCCTGTTCATCGCCGCGTATTACCTGTGGCATCTCGCCGACCGGTCGTCCGGCGTCCGGCTCGGCTTCACCGCCGGCTGGACCCTGGTCATCCTCGCGATCGCGCTCCGGAGCTTGACCCGCATTCGGGCCGCGCGCCTCCGGGCTCGCGGACCGCGCTGAGCGGCGCGCGGCGGCGCCACCCCGCCGAGCCGCCTTCCGCTCACCGCTATACTTCGCCGATGCCGTCCTCCGCGCTCGCCGCATCGCCGCCGCTCGGCGCCACCGTGAGCGCCGCGGGCGCCACGTTCGCGTTGTACTCCGCGCACGCCACCGCCGTCGATCTCTGCCTGTTCGCCCACGCCAGCGATGCCGCCGAGTCCCGCCGCGTGCCGCTCACGCGCGACGCGGCGAACGTGTGGCACGCGACGCTCGAGGGCGTCGGTTTCGGCCAGCTCTACGGCTATCGCGTGCGGGGGCCGTGGGCGCCGGCGCAGGGTCACTACTTCAATCCCGCCAAGCTGCTGCTCGATCCGTACGCCCGCGCTTTAACCGGCCCGGTGAGCTGGCATCCCGCGTTCAGCAGTCATCCCGAAGCACCGGCACTCCCGGCCGAGCGGCTGGCCGACCCGCGCGACAGCGCCGGCGCCCTGCCCAAGTGCGTGCTGGTGGACTCGGCCTTCGACTGGGGCGGAGACGCGCCGCCCCGCACCCCGTGGGACCGCACGGTCATTTACGAATGCCACGTCAAAGGCATGACCATGCGGCACCCCGAGGTGCCGGACCGGCTGCGCGGCACGTACTTGGGGCTGTCGAGCGAGCCGATCCTGCGGCATCTCCGCGAGCTCGGTGTGACCGCGGTGCAGCTGCTGCCGGTCCAGCAGGAGGCCGGTGAGGCGCGCCTCGCGCGGCTGGGGCTCACCAACTATTGGGGCTACAGCACCATCGGGTATTTCGCGCCTGACGTCCGCTTCGCGTCGGGCGATCGGATCGGCTGCCAGGTGGCGGAGTTCCAGCGGATGGTGCGCGAGCT
>DASSMN010000502.1:0-7284 GCA_035688885.1 Gemmatimonadales bacterium | reverse complement strand
GCTGTTCCAGTTCCTGCGCGACCGGTTGCCTCGTTACAAGCGAATCCGCTGCATCGAGTTCACCGACTTGCCCAAGACCATCTCCGGCAAGATCCGTCGGGTGGAGCTGCGCTCCCTCGAGGCGACTCGCCGCAGCGGAGGAGCGCGCGTGGAGCTCGAGTTCTGGGAGCACGAGTTTACCGAGCTGTCCGACGCTCCCGCGCCCCGAGCCTAGCCCTTCCGCTTGGTATAATGGCCATCGAAGCTCACCGTCCACGTCGCGCCACTGTCCGACGAGGTCTCCCACAGCTGGCGGACGCTCCCGTCGTCGTTGGCATGGAAGCTCAGCCGGTGGCGGAGGACGGTACCATCGGTTCGGCGGTTCTCACCGAGATAGGTCAGCGTACCGTCCGCGTAGTGGCCGGTCAGGTTGAGGACGTTGCCGCTGCTCGACACCCACACCTGGTGCCAGGCGCCGTCGTCGCGGTTGAAGAAGTTGAAGCTCTGGCCGGTGCCGCCGCCCGCGCCGGTCCAGTGCTCGTGAACCAGGCAGCCGCGCTCCTCGAGCGTGACCAGGTTGGCCCCGGCGGTGCGGCCGCGCATGGTCACGTCCCAGTTCCCGACCCAGAAATCCAGCTGCCGGTACTCCGGGGTGTCGCATTTGGGCGCGGCCGGCGCCGAGGTTTGAGCGGCCAGGCCACGGCCGGCCCACAGCGCGGCCCAGGCGACCAGGAGCGACGTGAATCGGCGCGCAGACATGATGGTTCCTCGATTCGAAGGACGAAAAATGAATGGATGTGCCGCTGGGGACGGCATCATGGTTGGTGGGCACACGCTCACAGGACGGAGCGGTGGGGCAGCGGGTCCGGACGCGCTCCCGCGTGACGGAGCGCATAGACGTCCAAGGCAACTTCGAGGTGTTGCCGACGCCTGCCCGTCGGTGTAACTGTAGATAGTGCACCGGGCCGGGTGCAGGACAGGCCGGGGTCGGCCCCGGCAGCAATAACGATGGGTTATCCGATATATGCGCATTGCGATGGTGTCGACGCCGTTCGTTCCGGTACCACCCAGGCTCTATGGCGGAACGGAACTGGTGGTTTACGAGCTGGTCGAAGGGCTGCTGGACCGGGGACATGATGTCACCTTGTTCGCCACCGGCGACTCTCGTACGCGTGCCCCGCTCCGCTCGCTGTACCCCGCCGCACAATGGCCGCCCAGCACGTTTACCGACCTGAATCACACCGCCTGGGCGCTGACTGAAGTGGCGCAGGGGCGCTATGACCTGATTCACGCCCACGGCGCTGCCGCGCTGGCGCTCGGCCGCTTCGTCCCGGGCACGCCCCTGGTGTACACCCTGCACCACGCCCGCGACCCCGAGCTGTCCGCCTACTACGCGCAATTTCCCCAGGCGGCCTTCGTGGCGATCTCCAGCGACCAACATCGCCGGGAGACCGGGGTTTCCCGCTGCACCGTCATCCATCACGGGCTCGATCCCTCCCGGTTTCGCTGGACCCAGCGCCCGGGGCCGTTCGTCTGTTTCGTGGGCCGGTTCGCGCCCGAAAAGGGCGTGCACACCGCGATCGACGCCGCCGAGCGCGCCGGCGTCCCTATTCGGGTGGCCGGCGAGGTGCATCCCCGTGACCGGGAGTTCGGCCGTCTCGAGGTCGAGCCCCGGCTTCGCCGCCCGCACGTGACGTATCTGGGCTGCATTGGCACCGCGCAGAAGGTGCCGCTCCTGCGCGATGCGCGGGCGCTGGTGGCCCCAATCGAATGGAACGAGCCGTTCGGGCTCACGTTCATCGAGGCCATGCTGTCCGGCTGCCCGGTAGTCGCCTACCGCCGCGGCAGCGTGCCCGAGCTGATCGAGCACGGAGTCACCGGGCTGATCGCCGATACGTTCGATGAGCTGGTCGAGTACATCCGCCCTGGGGGGCCGGTGGACCGGCTCGATCGCCAGACCATCCGCTCCCGTGCGGCCACCCGGTTCAACCACCGGCGGATGACCGCGGATTACGAGCGCCTGTACCACGAAGCGGTGGATGAGATGGCGCCTGGCGGCCGCTGGCCGATCACGGCGGCATGAGTCCAACGGCCCAGGCGCCCCCGCCCCCTGCGGCTGAGCCCACCAGCAGCGACCTCCGGCCGGTCTCGATGACCGAGGCGGTCGGTTATCCCGCCATCGATTGCGCCAGCGAGCGTCTGGCCGAGCGCTGTCTGGTGCTCAAGCACGATCGGCTGTTCATGCTGGCCGATCTCCACGGCAACATTTCCCCACCCGGGGTGTGCTCGCTGGGGCTCTTTCAGGACGACACCCGAATCCTCAGCCACTTCGCGCTGTCCCTGCACGGTGGCGCGCCCGACCTGCTGTCGGCGCAGGTGCCGAGCGCCTACTGCGCGCAGGTCGATCTCGCCATGTCGAATCTCGCGTTCGGTGGCGACCCGTGGGACCCGAGGAACGTGGTGCACGTCCGGCGCGAGCTCGCGCTCGACGATCGTCTGGTGGAGCGGCTGACCCTTACGGGCTACCTGGGCGCCCCGCCCGACTTTTGGGTGGAGCTCGCGTTCGGCTCCGATTTCGCCGACATCTTCGAGGTGCGCGGCTGGCGGCGCGAGGTGCGGGGCCAGTACTACGCCCCTCGTCCGGTGGGCGACGCGATCGAGCTGGCCTACCGCGGCCGGGACGGGCGGCTGATCCGGACCCTGGTTCGCTTCAGCCAGCGGCCCGATCGGCTCACCGACCGTACCGCCCGGTGGAATCTGGGCCTCGAGCCCGACCGTCCGATCGAGCTGCAGTGGGAAGTGTCGGCGGCGGACGGCCCGGACCGCGTCGCGGTCCCGATGCGTGGGCTGGAGGAGTGCCGGTCGGGGCTGGACCGGGTGTACCGGTCGTGGCATGAGGAGAACAGCCGCTGGGAAACCGACGTCGCGGAGTTCGACGCGCTGCTCCACCGGGCTGCGGACGACCTTCGGGCCCTCTATGTCCAAGTAGACGGTGAGCCCGTGATTTCCGCCGGCATCCCGTGGTACTCGACCATCTTCGGCCGCGACTCGATCATCACCTCGCTGCAGACCCTGCCCCTTCAGCCGCGCATCGCGGTGGATACCCTGCGATACCTGGCCCGACGACAGGGCCAGCGCGAGAATGCGTATACCGAGGAGCAGCCGGGCAAGATTCTTCATGAGCTTCGGCGGGGAGAGATGGCGCGGAGCGGCGAGATTCCGCACGTGCCGTACTACGGGAGCGTCGATGCGACGCCCCTCTGGCTCATCCTGCTCCACGAGACCTGGCGCTGGACCGGCGATCTCGACCTCGCCCGCGAGCTCCTGCCGAACGCCGAATCGGCGCTCAACTGGATTGCGCAATACGGCGACGTGGATGGCGATGGCTTCGTCGAGTACGCCCGCACCTCGCCCAAGGGCCTGGTCAACCAGGGCTGGAAGGACTCGGGCGACGGGGTCCCCTTCCCTGACGGTCGCCTGCCCGAGCCGCCCATCGCACTGGTCGAAGTTCAGGGCTACGTGTACGACGCCAAGCTTCGGATGGCAGAGCTGTTCCGGCACCTGGGTCAGCCCGAGCGGAGCGCCGCGATGCGCCGCCAGGCATCGGAACTGCGCAATCGGATCCGCTCCGCGTTTTGGATGGACAAGCTGGGGACCTTCGCCATCGCGCTGGATGGGCACAAGCGGCCGGTGCCAACCGCGACCAGCAACGCCGGCCACCTGTTGTGGAGCCGAGTCCCTACGCCGGAGATGGCGCGTCGCCTTTCGGCCAGGTTGCTCGAGTCCGACTTCTTCTCAGGCTGGGGTGTCCGCACGCTCAGCGCGTCGCACACCGCCTTCAACCCGATGAGCTATCACAACGGCTCGATCTGGCCGCACGACAACGCCATCGTGGTGCTGGGCATGGCGCTGCACGGGCACGCGCGGGCCGCCGCGCCCATCGTGCGCGCGCTGTACGAGGCGGGCACCCAGTCCGATTTCCAGCGGCTTCCTGAGCTCTACTGCGGCATGACCCGTCAGCGGGGCGCTCGGCCCGTCAACTATCCGGTGAGCTGTTCCCCGCAGGCCTGGGCCTCGGGGTCGCTGTACATGTTGCTCCAGGCGATGCTCGGGATCTACGCCGAGGCGCCGGCGAAGATCCTCCACGTCCGCGATCCCGTCCTTCCCGAGTTCCTCGGTGAGCTCGCGGTGTCCGGGCTGGCGATCGGACGCTCGCGCGTGGCGCTGCAGTTCCGCCGGCATGGGAGCCGCACCCTCGCCAATCTGCTGAGTGTCGAGGGGGACCCGCTGCAGGTTCGTATCGAGCTCACGTAGGGGTTGCCGACGGTCCGGCCTCGCTGGCCGAACCGGGTCGGAGTCCAAGGCGCGGGCGCGCCAACTCAAGCGCTACAAAGCCGTACCGGCGCTTGGCACCAAGCCCAGCTGTGAAGTAGTAGTTATCGACACTACCTTGTGGCCACGCTCGATCAGGTGTTCCCTGCCCCCTTGTTCCCGATCCACCACTGCCAGAACGCCCAGCACCCGGCCTCCCGCCTCGATGACCGCGGAGATTGCCCGCTCTGCCGATCCGCCGGTCGTGATCACGTCTTCGGTCACGACGACTGGGTCGCCCGGCTGGAAGTTGCCCTCGATCAGTCGGCCGGCGCCGTAGCTCTTCGCTTCCTTGCGCACGCTGAAGGCATCGATCGGTGAGCCGCTGCTCCAGCTCGCCGCGGCCACGGCGTAGGCCACGGGATCGGCGCCCATGGTAAGGCCGCCGATGCCGCGCGGCTGCCAACCAGCAGCGTGGAGCGCGGCCAGACCCAGGCGCCCGATGAGCACCTGGCCCTCGGCGCTCATCGTGGTGGGACGACAGTCGATGTAGTAGGAGGAGCGTTGTCCGGAGGCAAGGATGAAGTCACCGCGGCGGACCGATCGCTCGAGCAGCAGGCGGCGGAGCTGGTCCGCGTCGTTCACTCCCCGCCCTTGCCGAACAGCGAGGCCAGGAAGCCGCGCTTGCCCCCGCCCTGCCGGATGGCCGTGCACAACTCGGTGGCGAATTCGTCCACCGTCTTGGAACGTTTGGCGAGATCCCGATCCAAGCCTCGCATGACGGCCGATTCGATTGCGGGCGGAAATCGAAGCCCCTTAACGGCTTGATTGAGCGGCACCGGAGCCTGTGTAAGTAGTTGCTGAAACAACTCCCTTGGGCTCTTTCCGGTGAACGGAAGTTCGGTCGTCAGCATGTAGTACGCGATCGTCGCCAGGCTGTACACGTCGGCCTGCTCGTTGACCAGCTCGCCGCTCAGTGTCTCGGGCGCCACGTACTGGAGCGTTCCTACGAAGAAACCGGCGCGGGTGAGCCGCTCCTCCGGGTTGAGCTCCGCGTCTCGCGCGATCCCGAAATCCAGCAGTTTGGCCTTCTGACTGGCGGGATCGTACATGATGTTGGCCGGCTTGAGATCCCGATGGATGATGCCGGCCTTATGGGCGCAGGCGAGCGCCGCCCCCAGCTGCTCGACGATGGTCGCCACCAGCGGCGGAGCCAGCTGACCCGACCGATTGATGAACTCCGCCAGCGGCTCGCCCTGAGCCCATTCGAGGGCCAGGTAATGCAACCCGTCGGTGGCGCCGTAGTCGTAGGTCTGGACGATGTTGGGATGCTTCACCCGGGCGCCGTACTCGGCCTCGCGCAGGAATCGCTTGACCGCGATCGGGTCCTGAGCCAGCCGAGGCCGCAGGATCTTGACTGCCGCCCGACCGCGCTCCGGATGTTCCGCGCGGTACACCGTAGCCGTGCCGCCCTCGCCGATGTACTCCGCGAGGTGATAGCCGGCCACTGTCCGTCCTACCATGTTGTCGGTGCTCATGGATCCGCCAAGCTACCGAGAATCCGGGCGGGCAGCAAGTTGCGTGAGGCGTTCCCGTGAGCCACTTTAACCTGCCGCCGCGGCGGCCCCCGCGCGCGTACCATCGTTTTCTTCCGGAGTCTCCAATGCATCGGCTGGCGCTATCTCTCGTGCTCGTGGCGACCGTCGGCTGCGGCAGTTGGAGCAGGGTGGGCAGCGAGCGGGAGCCCACGCCTTCGGAATCGCTCACCCGGGTACTCAATACCACCGCGTTCTATCAGCGCTTGGGCCGGCTGGCGGCCGACCAGCCGCTGCCGTTCGTGGGCACGGTCGCCTTCGCGGCGGGCGCGGCGGATTCGGTGATCGGGGTCTTCGGCCTCTCGCTGGAGAACCGGGCGCTCGCATTCCAGCGGGAAGGCAATGTCTTCGTGGCACGCTACCGGGTGAGCCTGTCCTTCAAGCGCGAAGGCGTACCCTCGGTGGACGTGGCCCGGGAAGAAATCGTGCGGGTGCCGACCTTCCAGGAGACCCAGCGCGCCGACGAAAGCATCCTGTTCCAGCAGATCCTGCGGCTGACGCCCGGCACCTATCACGTGAGCGCGACCGTGCGGGATGTCGGTTCGACCTCGGAGAGCCACGCCCAGGCCGACTACACGGCGCCCAGCTTTGCCGCTGGCACCACCAGCCCGCCCATTCTTGCGTACCAGGCGACGGGGCGGGGGGCCCTGACCGACCCGCTCAACCTCGTCCTCAATCCGCGGGGGTCGGTCGGCTACGGCAGCGATACGCTGCTGGCCTACATCGAGGGGTACGACTTTGCGAAGCCCACGACCATCCCGTTCAAGGTCTTGGACGAACAGCGAAACGTCGTGCACCAGAATGAGCTCCACTTTCGCGGCGGCCACCCGGTCGAGAGCCAGGTCGTCCGGCTGTCGCCGGATAGCGTGGCCCTCGGCGAGCTGACGCTGGTCGTCGGGGAAGGGGACGCCGAGCGCAAAGTGTCCGCCCTGGTCTCGTTCACCAATGCGTGGGTCGTCACCAACTTCGACGAGATGCTGGATCTGCTGCGCTACTTCGGGCACGACGAAGAGGTGAACGCGATGCGGAAGGCGCCGGAATCGGAGCGCGCGCGGCGCTGGCGCGAGTTCTACGTGGCGACCGACCCCAATACCGCCACGCCCGAGAACGAGGCGCTCAACGCCTACTTCACGCGGATCGCCCAGGCCAACCAGCGGTTCAACGACGAAGGCGTGCCGGGCTGGCGCACCGACCGCGGCGAGGTCTACGTCAACCTCGGTCCGCCCGACGAGGTGGTCGAGAACACCCCGGGCACGACGGCCAACCGGATCCTGCGCTGGAGCTACATCAACCTGCGGCTCGAGCTGTTCTTCCGCGACGAGAGCGGATTCGGGCGGCTCCGCCTCCTGCCCACCAGCCGGGCCGACTACGAGCGCACCGTGGCCCGGCTGAGGCGCCA
>DASSMN010000340.1:0-2531 GCA_035688885.1 Gemmatimonadales bacterium | reverse complement strand
GGGGTGGCCACCTGGAACGGCGAGCCATAGGTCACGTCCGCGGGGGCCGAGGTGATGACGGGGCGCGCGCCCCGGAAAAGATACGGCGGGTGGAAGATCTCGTGGTTCCGCTGGGGCGTGTACGGTGTGCTGGTGCCGGGAATGTTGGCGTCGCCGCTCGCGCCGTGGAGGACGGTCCCGTCGGGCAGCAGGAGCGACACCGAGTGATAGCCCCGATCGATCGCATTCGCCGCCAGGGGCGTCCAATCGTTGGTGGCCGGATCCCAGAGCTCGGCGGTGTGGACCGCGCTGGCCAGGTCATTGAAGCCGCCGCCGCTGACGCCTCCGGTCACCAGCACGGTGCCGTCGGGAAGCACGGTGGCGTTGAGATGCCGCCGAGGCTGTGCCATCGACCCGGCGGGGGCCCATGACGGCCCCATGGCCATGAGGTCGATCTTCTCGGCCGTGGCCGTCGGCGCCCCCGCCGTCGGATCAGGCGTATCCCACCCGGTATACCCACCGCCACCGACATACAGGATCTTGCCGGTATCGTACATCACCGCCGACCCGTAGTCGCGGTTGAAGCCCCAGATGTGGCTCGGTCCGGTGTCCCACCGACCGCGGCCGGAACCTCCAGTGACATCGACGTTGAGCCAGCGGGACTGGACCCGCTCTCCCGCCATGAATACCAATCCGTTCTTGGGATCCACGAAATCACGGGGATAGTACGGCAGCGTGAGGCTCGCCCCGGGAAGCGGGACCCACTGGTTGTTCTCCCAGATTTCGGGGATCCGCACCACCGTCTTGGTAGTGTCCTTGCCGGCGACCGTGACCAGACGTCCGTCGGGCAGGGTGGTCACCGTCGGGTACCAGCGACCCTTGGCCATCTTCGGCAATCCGCTCACCCAGCTTTCGGTGGCCGGATCGAAGATATTGGTGACGTCGAGGCCGCGATCGTCCAGCTTGTGCCCGCCCGACACCATCAGCCGTCCATCGGCCATGAGGGCGTGGCCCGCGCAAAACAGCATGGTGTCGGCGGCGACTTCCACTGCCATCGCTTCAGGACTGCCGGACGTAGGGTCCCACAACCGTGGCTGTCCCATCGAGCCGTCGAGCTCGTTCCTGCCCCAGGCGAGAATCTTTCCAGTCGGGAGCAGGGCCATGTGCAGCGGCACGATGGTGCCCCACTGCACCGGTGCGTCCCACTCGCCCGTGGTGGCCTCCGGAGGCAGCGGCTGCAAGTCCACCGCGTTCGCGCTGGCGCTCGCGCCGGCCGCGCTGAACCCGATCACCTGCGCCCCGTCACCGTCGATGCCGAGATCGGCGAAGGCGGCGATGCCGTTGGCGTCGGTGGTGGCGGTCGTGGTGCCCTGCAGGTCCCCGCCCCCGCTCTGCACGCTCGCGGTCACGACTGCCCCGGCCATCGGCGCGCCGTCCGCGTCGAGCAGGCGGACGGCGGGTTGGACATCGGGCGCGAACACCTCGGCGGTGAGCGCCGACGCGGGGGGCTGCTGCGTGATGGTGAGGGTGATCTCGCCGACCTCGACGGCCGTCGCGGTGAAGTGAACCGGCGACCCGTCCAGGCCATCAACCGCCGCGACCGCGGTCTGGCTCCCCGCCGTGGGGCCCAGCGTCCAGGTCACGGTCGTCCGGCCATCTTCATCGGTGGTGGTGGTGGACGCGGAGACCGAGCCGCCGTTGTTGGCGTCCCAATTGACGGTGACGTCGGCGACCGGCTCGCCGTTGTCGTCCGTGACCCGGACCCCGATCGGGTTGGCCAAAGGCTGTCCGGCAGGCGCGCTCTGGCTGTTCCCGCCGGCCATGGCGAGCGCCGCCGCCTCGGGGGGTGGAGGATTGGGCTCGTTGTTGCTGCAGGTGATTGTCGCACCGACCAGCAACACGAGGCCGAGCCTGGAGAGTAGGGTGAAGCGGGTCATGCACCGCCCGGAGCAGGGGATACGCGCGACTATTCGCACCGATTCGCGAGCCGACCTTGGATCGCAGGAACCGGGCCTAAGGTGTTCTTCATTTTGACTGCCTAAGTCTAATAACTACAGGTAATTCCAAGTGTGATCCGGGTCACTGTCGCAGCCCGTCCGCGACACCGTGACGGTCCGACACCAAAAACGCCGGCCACCTGGGGGTGGCCGGCGTGGCCCGAGAGCGGGCGACCGGACTCGAACCGGCGACGTCCAGCTTGGGAAGCTGGCATTCTACCACTGAATTACGCCCGCGATGAGCCGGAAGTTGAGCCGGTCGCCGGGGGGTGTCAAGCGCCCCTGCCCGCGCCTTACATCCCGGCGGAGGCCTCCAGAAAGCTCCGCAGATCTGGCTCGCTGATCGCCGGCTCCCCGGGGGACACGTTGTCCAGCCGTCCCCGCCGCATCCACTCCTCCAGCTCGTTGACCAGCTCGAACAGGTGGTCGAACGAGTCCACCACGAACAGCAGGGGCTGGTAGTGGTCGATCTCGAAGTACTGGTTCACCACCCACTCGAGCTGGATGGGATACCGCTGCACCATGGGCGAGTCGATCGCGTGGGCGATCTCCCCG
>DASSMN010000172.1:0-3140 GCA_035688885.1 Gemmatimonadales bacterium | reverse complement strand
TGCTGGGCCCCTCGGGCTGCGGCAAGTCCACCCTGCTCGGCATCATCGCGGGCCTCTTGCCCCCGAGCGCCGGCCGCGTCTACTTCGAGGGCGAGCCGCGCCCGGGCCGCGCGCCGGTCACCGCGACCGTGTTCCAGGAGTTCGCGCTGTTCCCGTGGCGCACCGTGCGGGCCAACGTGGAGTTCGGTCTCGAGGAGCTGGGCGTCTCGGGGTCCGAGCGCGCGGAGCGGACGCGGCGCTACCTCGACATGACCGGGCTCGCCGGGTTCGAGGGCAAGTACCCGCACCAGCTCTCCGGCGGCATGCGCCAGCGGGTCGGCATCGCGCGGGCCCTGGCGGTGGAGCCGGCGGTGCTGCTCCTGGACGAGCCCTTCTCGGCCCTCGACGCGCAGACCCGCACGCTGATGATGGACGAGCTGCTCGGCATCTGGGAGCGCACGCGGCAGACGATCCTCTACGTCACGCACAACATCCAGGAGGCGGTGTTCATGGCCGACCGGGTGATCGTGCTGTCGCGCCGTCCGGGCGAGGTGCTGGACACGGTGCCGATCGCGCTCCCGCGCCCGCGGCGGGAGAGCCAGCAGGGCGATCCGGTCTTCGTGCGGACCGCGGACCGGATCTGGGGGCTGATCAAGTCGCAGGCCCAGGCCGCGCTGCTCGACGACCAGACGGTGACGGAGCGGGAGGGCTGATGGCGATCGAGCGCCTGGTCGTCGCCGATCGCACCGCGTTCCTGCGCCGCCCGGACTACCGCGTGGTCCGCGTGCTCGCGCTGCTGGGGCTGGTGGTCCTGTGGGAGTTGGTGACGCGCACCGGCTGGGTCTCCTCGCTCTTCCTGCCCGCGCCGTCCGGCGTGCTGGCCGAGGGGCTCGACATGGCGCGCTCGGGTCAGCTCCTGGTCCATCTGGCGCGGAGCCTCGAGCGCCTGGCCTGGGGCTTCGGGATCGGGGCGGTGGCGGGCGTCGGCGTGGGCGTGGCGGTGGGCTTCTTCGCGCTGGCCGACGCGGTGGTGCAGCCGGTCATCGCCGCGACCTTCCCGATCCCCAAGATCGCCCTGCTGCCGCTGCTCATCCACTGGCTCGGCATCGGCGAGGCCTCCAAGGTCGCGGTGGTGGCGCTCGGCGTGTTCTTCCCGATGGCGATCAACACCTACGCGGGCGTCCGCCAGGCCGACCCGCTGCTGATCCGCGCCGCGGTGTCCTTCGGCGCGGGGCGCTGGAGCGTCATCCGGAAGGTGGTGCTACCCTCGGCCCTGCCGATGGTGTTCGCGGGCCTCAAGCTGGGCGCGGGCACCGCGCTGCTGCTGCTGGTGGCGGCCGAGCAGATCGCCGCCGACGCCGGCATCGGCTTCCTGATCTTGCAGTCCGGCAACCTGATGGAGACCACCCGGCTCATGGTGGGCATCGTCGTGCTCTCGCTGCTCGGGGTGGTCTCGTACTGGGCCATCGGCGCGCTCGAGCGGGCGGTGATCCGCTGGCGGCACACCTGATCGACAGGAGGACCCTGCGCATGTCGCCGATCCGTCTCCGTGGACTTGCCCTGCTGGCCCTGGCGATTGCCGCCGGCCTCGTCGTGGCGTCCTCCGCCGGCGCCCAGCCCAAGCCGGCCGGAGTGAAGGTGGGCGTGCTCAAGCTCACCTCCTCGGCCCCGATCTTCGTGGGCGTGGAGAAGGGGTTCTTCAAGGAGTTCGGCGTGGAGCCGGAGCTGGTCTACTTCCAGGCCGCCGCGCCCATCGCCACCGCGCTCGCGGCGGGGCAGCTCGACGTGGGGGCCACCGGGCTCACCGCGGCCCTCTACAACATCGTGCTGGGCGGCGAGAAGCTCTGGATCGTGGCCGACAAGGGGCGGGAGTGGCCGGGGTACCCGCTGGTGGCCATCGTGGTGCAGAAGGAGGCGTGGGACGGCGGGCTGCGCTCGATCAAGGACCTCAAGGGCAAGCGCATCGGCGTCACCCAGCTCGGCTCCACGTTCCACTACCACATCGGCAACATCCTGGAGAAGGAGGGGCTCCACCTGTCGGAGGTCAAGATCGTCCCGCTCCAGGCCATGCCGGCCACCGTCGAGGCGCTCAAGGGCAAGCAGGTGGACGCGATCCTGGTGCCGCAGCCTTTCCCCGGCGCGGCGGAGGCGCAGGGCTTCGGCAAGATCCTGGCGTGGGCGGGAGACCTCTATCCCTGGCAGATCGCCACCGTCTTCTACTCGGACAAGCTCGCCGCCGACCGGGCGCGCGCGGTGGCGTTCATGAAGGGCTACGTGAAGGCCTCGCGCTACTACTTCGATGCCGCGCTGGTGCAGAAGGACGGCCACGCGGTGCACGGAGCCAACTACGACGAGGTCGTCGAGATCACCGCGAAGTACACCGGGGCCCGGCCGGAGATCATCAAGCTCGGGTTCCCGTTCCAGGACCGGAACGGGCGGCTGCTGGTCCCCGACATCGAGCGGCAGATGAGCTGGTGGACGGCCAACGGCTTCATGAAGAAGACGCTGCCGCTCAAGGCCGTGGTCGACACCTCCTTCGTGGAGGAGGCGGTGCGGGCGCTCGGGCCGTAGACCACCCCTCACCCTGGGTAGGATGAGGGGTGGTTTGGGTAGGCGGGGCGCGGGTTTGAGCGTTGCTCCTCGGGCGGCACTCCTGCTATGATCCGGGCGTCGTGAGTGCCCCCTTCAAGAAGGTCCTCATCGCCAATCGGGGCGAGATCGCGGTCCGGGTCATGCGAGCCTGCCGCGAGCTGGGTATCGCCACCGTCGCGGTGTTCTCCGAGGCCGACCGGGAGTCGCTCCACGTCCTCGCGGCCGACGAGGCGGTGCCCATCGGGCCCGCGCCCGCCACCGAGAGCTACCTGGTCATCGACCGCCTGATCGCGGCCGCCCGAGCCACCGACGCCGAGGCGGTGCATCCGGGCTACGGCTTCCTCGCCGAGAACGCGGCCTTCGCCGCCGCCTGCCAGGCGGCCGGGCTCACGTTCATCGGGCCGCCGCCCGCGGCCATTCGCGCGATGGGCGACAAGATGGCGGCGCGCCGGGTGGCGATCCAGATGGGCGTGCCGGTGGTGCCGGGCACCGAAGAGCCGGTGAGCGACGACGCGGAGGCGGCGCGGGTGGCCGGCCAGGTGGGCTACCCGGTCATGCTCAAGGCGGCG
>DASSMN010000448.1:0-11587 GCA_035688885.1 Gemmatimonadales bacterium | reverse complement strand
CGCTGGGGCACAGGCCTCGATCTTTGACGGCTGAGCCCCGCCGCACGGCGGACTTCGACTATCAGCTACCGCCGGAGCTCATCGCCCAGGAACCGCTGGCGGAGCGATCGGCCAGCCGCCTGCTCATGGTGCTCCGCGCCGACCGGCGGGCCGCCGGACCCGACCGGCGCGCCGAGCGCGCGGGCCAGAGCGGGCGCCGCGACAGCGACACGTTTCGCCAGCCCGCCCTGCTCCCCGGCGACAGCCGCGCGGTGCCCGGCGGCGTGCTGGTGGACTCGTGGTTCTCGCAGCTTCCCTCGCTCATCCCCGCCGGTGACCTGGTCGTGCTCAACACCACCCGCGTGCGGCACGCTCGGCTGCTGGGCACCCGCGCATCGGGAGCACCGGCCGAGGTGCTGCTGATCCATCCGGCCGCCGACGACAGCTGGATAGCGATGGGCAAGCCGGGGAGCGCGCTCCAGCCGGGCAAGCGGGTCGCGCTGGATACCGAGATATCGGTGGAGATCGTCGAGGTGCTGCCCGACGGACATCGCCGGGTGCGGTTCGTGGGGGCCACCGCCGACGAGGCCATCGCCCGGTTCGGCCGGCTGCCGCTGCCGCCGTATATCAACCGCGATCCGACCGCAGCCGACGATGATCGATACCAGACCGTGTACGCCCGCCTGGAAGGCAGCGTCGCCGCGCCGACCGCCGGACTCCACTTCACGACCGCGCTGCTCGACGCGCTCAGCGCCAAGGGCGTGATTGTCTCCGGGCTCGACCTTCAGGTCGGGCCGGGCACCTTCAAGCCGGTCGAAGTGGACGATCCCCGGCTTCACGCCATGCATCCCGAGCGCTATGCGATCCCCGCTCGATTGGCCGGGCTGGTGGAGATCGTCCGTGAGCAGGGCGGCCGGGTGTGGGCGGTGGGAACCACGGTGGTCCGCGCGCTCGAGAGCGCCGCCCAGCCCGACGGCACCATCCGGGCAGGCGAGGGGGAGACTCGGCTCATGATCACCCCCGGCTACCCGTTCCGGGTGGTGGACCGCCTGCTCACCAACTTCCACCTGCCCCGCTCGACCCTGCTGATGCTGGTCAGCGCCTTCGCTGGGTACGACCTCGCGATGGCGGCCTACGCCCACGCCGTGAATCGGCGCTACCGATTCTATTCCTACGGCGATGCTATGGTGATCCTGTGACCGGGAGACCGTCATGACGTTCGCCAATCCCGTCGGCAACGCGGCCGCGGCCGCCGCCGGCTACACTCGCGCCCTGCTCGAGCTCCTGGGAGACCGCGACCCGCTGGCCGTCGCCGCCGAGCTCATCCCGTGGCTCGAGCGCCGCACGGCGGGGCTGGACGACGCCACGCTCCGGCGACCGGAAGCGCCCGGCAAATGGTCCGTCATGGAAGTCATCCAGCACCTGGCCGACACCGAGGTGGTGTATGCCTGGCGCACCCGCCAGATCCTCACCCAGGACCGGCCTCCGATCCAGGGCTACGACCAGGATGCCTGGGCCCGGATGCTGGAGTATGACGCCGCCGACCTGACGGTGGCCTTGGGGCAGCTCCGTGGGGTGCGCACCGCCAATCTCCGGCTGTGGCGCTCGCTCACGCCCGCCCAACTCGCGCGGGTGGGCCTCCATAGCGAGCGAGGCCCCGAGAGCCTCGACCTCGTGCTGCGGATGATGGGCGCCCACGACCTGGTGCACCGGCGACAGATCGATCGCGTGCTCGCCGCGGCCGGGACCGCGGCGCCGTGACCGGGCGGCATCCCCGGCGCTGATGTTCGAATTCCAGCTCGAGGCCACGGAGGGCCTCGCCCGCGCGGGCCGTCTCACCCTGCCTCATGGCACCGTCGCCACTCCCGCGTTCATGCCCGTCGGCACCCACGGCGTGGTCCGCGGTTTGAGCGCGGGCGACGTCGCCCGCGCCGGGGCGCAGATCATCCTGGGCAACACCTATCACCTGCACCTCCGGCCCGGCGAAGCCGTGGTGCGGCAGATGGGCGGCCTTCACCGTTTCACCACCTGGTCCCGGCCGATGCTCACCGACTCCGGTGGCTTCCAGGTCTTCTCCCTCGAAGGCCTGCGCCGCATCGATGAGGACGGGGTCGAGTTCCAGAGCCACGTGGACGGCACCATGCGCCGGCTCACGCCCGAGCGCGCCATGGAGATCCAGTGGGCGCTCGGTGCCGACATCGCCATGGCCTTCGACCACGTGGTTCCGGGGCAGGCGCCGCACGAGCTCGCCTGCGAAGGGATGGAGCGGACGCTGCGGTGGTTGGATCGCTGCAGGGTGAGGCATGAGGAGTTGACGGGAGGACGGGAGGACGGGAGGACGGAAGGACCCACGGGGACGGGCAGACGGGTAGACGGGTGGACGGGTGGACCGGACCGTGGTTGCGAGCCGCTGGTCCTCCCGTCCCCTCGCCAGGTCCTCTGGCCAATCGTGCAGGGCGGCACCCACGACGACCTCCGCCGCCGCTCGCTCGACGGCACCCTCGAGCGCGGGCCGTGGACCGGGATCGCCATCGGGGGCCTGTCGGTGGGCGAGCCCAAGCCGGTGATGCATCGGATCCTGGAGACCCTGGCGCCGGGACTTCCCCGGGACACGCCCCGTTATCTTATGGGAGTCGGGTTTCCACCCGATTTGCTAGAGGGCATTGCACGCGGGGTGGACTTGTTCGATTGCGTGGCGGCCACCCGCAACGGCCGGCACGGCACCGCCTGGCTGCCGACCGGGCGGATCAACGTGCGCGGCGCCGCGCTCAAGGGGTCCACCGAGCCGCTCGACGCCGAATGCGACTGCGAGGCCTGTACCACTTATCCCCGGGGCTACCTGCGCCACTTGTTCGTGGTGGAGGACATGCTGGGGCTCCGGCTGGTATCGCTCCACAATGTGCGGTTCCTCGTCCGGCTGGGCGAGCAGGCGCGAGCGCACATCCTGAACGGCACGTTCGACCGCTGGAGCCGGGAGTGGCTCCAGCGCTATCACGCGCGGGGCACGTGAGGAGACGTCATGTTTCAGGCGCAAGGCAGCGGTGGCGGTGGGCTCAGCGTGCTGGTGCTCCAGATGGCGGCCATCGGCCTGGTGTTCTACTTCCTGATCCTCCGGCCCTCGAGCCAGGCCCGGAAGAAGCACGCCGAGCTGCTGAGTAATCTGAAGAAGGGCGATGAGGTCATGACCAGCGGCGGCATCATCGGGAAAGTGCGCGACATCCGCGAGGTCGAATCGGATGGCGTGAAGGAGAGTCGCGTCACCATCGAGAGCGGGAGCGCCAGCTTCATCGTCGAGCGCTCGCGCATCGTCCGGATCGGCGGCGCGGCCGCGCCGTCGGCGCCGGGCACCCCGGCGGCATGAGCCTGCTGCCGCTGCACCTGCTGGGCTCGCCGGTGCTGCGCCAGCGGAGCGCTGAGATCGGCGCGCCCGACGACGAGATCCGGCGCCTGGTGGACGACCTGTTCGAGACCATGGACGCGGCGCGCGGTGTCGGGCTCGCCGCCAACCAGGTCGGCGTCGCGCGCCGGGTGGCCGTGGTGGACGCCGACGAGGACCGGTTCGAGATGATCGACCCCGTCATCCTCGAGAGCGAAGGCCGGGCTGCGGCCGAAGAGGGTTGCCTGTCCATCCCGGAGATCTACGGGGAGGTGAGCCGGCCCGAGCGGATCGTGCTGGAGGCGACCGACCGGCACGGCAACCGCTACCGCAAGGAAGCCACGGGGCTCAAGGCCCGCGCCATTCAACACGAGCTCGACCACCTCGACGGCATCCTCTTCCTCGATCACCTGAGCCTGGTCAAGCGCCAGATCCTCCTGGCCCGGTACCGGCGCGAGCACAAGGACGACACCAGCTACCTCAAAGAGGTGCAACCGGAGTCCGCCCGCTCGGACTGATGCGGATCGTCTTCTTTGGCACGCCGGAGTTCGCCGTGCCCTCGCTCAGGGCCCTGCTCCGCGAACGGTATCAGGTGGTCGGAGTCGTCACCCAGCCCGACCGCCCGCAAGGGCGCTCCCGGAGCGCGTTGGTGGCGCCACCGGTCAGGACCGAGGCGCTCGCCGCCCACCTGCCCGTCCTCCAGCCCACCCGTCCGATGGGTGACGTGTTTCTCGCCGGCCTCAAGCGCCTCGAGCCCGACCTCGGCGTCGTCGTGGCCTACGGGCACATCCTGCGCTCCGAGGTCCTGGCCCTGCCCCACCAGGGCATGATCAACGTGCACGCCTCGCTCCTGCCCCGGTGGCGGGGCGCCGCGCCGATCCAGCACGCGATCCTCGCCGGCGAGACCGAGACCGGCGTCAGCATCATGCAGATGGACGCCGGTCTCGACAGCGGGCCGGTGCTCCACAAGGTGGCCACGCCCATCGGGCCCGATGAGACCGCAGGGGAGCTGACCGCCCGGTTGGCCGAGCTGGGTGCCGGGGCGCTGGTGGATGCGCTGTCGCTCCTGACCGGCGGGTTCGCCCGTCCCGTGCCACAGGACGCGAGGGGCGTGACCCAGGCGCCCAAGATCGATCGCGACAGCGCCCGCATCGATTGGCAGCGAGACGCCGCCTCGCTGGCGCGCCAGATCCGGGCGTTCGATCCGGCGCCCGGTGCGTGGACCACGCTCTCCGCCGCCCCGCTCAAGCTGTTCGGCGCCGTCCCGACCCCGGACGCGGGCGAGCCGGGCCTGGTGCTGGCCGCGGGCGAGCGTCTGGTGGTCGGTTGCGGTGCCGGCGCCCTCGCGGTCCGCGAAGTCCAGCCTGCGGGGCGCACCCGAGTCTCGGTAGCCGACTGGACCCGCGGGCGCGGCATCGCGGCGGGCGCACGGCTCGCATGACGGGCCGCATCCGGGCCACGGCGTGAGACCCTTGCCTCGCCTCCACGCGGTGACCGACGCCGCCGTGCTGGCCGCGGACGATTTCGGCGTCCGCGCGGCCGCCATCGCGGCCGCCGGCCCGGCGGTCGCGCTTCATGCCCGCGGCCGCTCGGCCGGTGGAGCCGCGCTGACCCGCGCGGCGGAGCGGCTGCTCGCGCTGGCCCGGCCGCCCGAGGCCGCGGTGTTCGTGAACGGACGTCCCGATGTCGCGGCGGCGCTGCAGGCCCACGGCGTTCAGCTCGGCGGCGACGACCTGAGCCCCGGGGACGCTCGGCGGGTCTTTCGCTCGGGCTGGATCGGACGCTCGGTGCACGCGGCCGACGAAGCAGCCCGCGCGGTGGACGAGGGCGCCGACTTCCTGCTGGTGGGGAACATCTACGAGACCGCTTCGCACCCGGGGCGGCCACCCGCCGGCCTGGCGCTGGTGCGCGCGACCGTGGCGCTGGGCCGGCCGGTGATCGCCATCGGAGGCATCGACCCCGCTCGGGCGCGTGAGGTGCGCGCCGCCGGCGCCTACGGCGTCGCGGCCATCTCGGCGCTCTGGCAGGCGGTCGACCCCGCCGCGGCGGCGCTGGCCCTGCTGGCCCCCTGGACGGAGGAACCGTGAGCACCGTCGCGGTCACCATCAACGGCGAGATCAGGCAGGTACCCGGTCCGGGCTCGCTGTTGCAGCTGCTCGAGCACCTGGGCCTGGATCCCCGCACGGTGGTGGTCGAGCTCAACCGCGAGATCGTTCGCCGGCCCCGCCTGGGCGAGACCGGGGTCGCCGACGGCGACGCGATCGAGCTGGTGCATTTCGTCGGGGGAGGGTGAGCGAAGGGTTATCTTTCGGTCAGGTCTCGTCCCGCGCGCTGAACCCGGCATGACAGCGCGGCGGATCACCAGTTCAGGAGCACCCATGACCGGCACCCTCACCCCCGAAACCCTCCACCCGGACACGCTGGACGAGCGGCCGCTCACGGTGGGCGGACGCAGCTTCCGCTCGCGCCTCATGGTCGGCACCGGCAAGTACCGCAGCAATGCCGACATGGTGCGCGCCATCGCCGCGTCAGGCGCGGAGATCGTCACCGTCGCGGTGCGCCGGGTGGACCTGGATCGGCGCAAGGAAGAGGGCATCCTCTATCACCTGAGTCCCGACCAGTACTTTCTCCTCGCCAACACCGCCGGGTGCTACACCGCCGACGAGGCCGTGCGCTACGCCCGCCTGGCCCGCGAAGCCGGCTTCAACGAGTTCGTCAAGCTCGAGGTGATCGGCGACCGCGAGACGCTGCTCCCCGACACTGAAGGCCTGCTGGCCGCAACTCGGACCCTGGTCCGGGAAGGCTTCCAGGTGCTGGCCTACACCAACGACGACCTGATCACCGCGCTCCGGCTGGAAGAGGCCGGCTGCGCCGCGGTAATGCCGCTCGCGTCGCCCATCGGGAGCGGCCTCGGCCTGATCAATCCGTTCAGCATCCGGACCATCAAGCGGCGCCTCTCGGTGCCGGTGATCGTCGATGCCGGCGTCGGCACCGCCTCGGACGCCTGCCTCACCATGGAGCAGGGCGTGGACGGAATCCTGATGAACACCGCTCTCGCCGAAGCCGCCGATCCGGTCGCCATGGCGCGAGCGATGGGCCTGGCCGTCGAAGCTGGCCGGCTGGCTTACCTCGCCGGGCGGATGCCGCGCCGGGAGATCGCGGTGCCGTCCAGCCCGGCGCGCGGGATGCTGGAGTAGGCCGTTGGTCCGGCCGACGGCCCGCAGGGAGTCCGCCTGCCCCGCCGGCCTCAGCCGGGGCCGTTGATGTCCGCTCAGGGTCTCGCGCCCAGACAGGCCGCGTACGCCGTGCTCAGCGAGGTGCGCGCCGGCAAGCCATTCGAGCTCGCGCTGGACCGCGCCGTACAGCGCCTGCCCGAGCCCGACCGCCGTCTGGCGCATGAGCTCGCGGCCGGCGTGCTGCGGAGCCAGACCGCGCTCGACGAGCGGCTCGCGCCGCTGGTGGCCCGTGGATGGGCCAGCGTCGCGCCCGAGCTCAAGGATGTCCTTCGGCTGGGCGCCTTTCAGCTCGGTGCGCTCGACCGGGTACCGGCGCACGCCGCGGTCGACACCAGCGTCGCGTTGGCCAAGAGCGCGGGCGGAGACCGGGCCGGCGGTTTCGTGAACGCCGTCCTGCGCCGGTTGAGCTCGTCCGACGGGCCCGACGCCAGGGTCACGGGCGCGGAGCCGCGACTGGCGGAAGACGCCTCGCATCCACCCTGGTTGGTGGAGCGGTGGCTCGCCCGGTTCGGCCCGGACGAAACGGCCGCCCTGCTCCGGTGGAATAACACCCGGCCTCGCCTGGTGCTCCAACCGGCGCGGGCGCCCCAGTCGGAGCTCGAGCGACGGTGGCGCGCGGCCGGCATCGACGTGACGCCGGCTCCGTTCGGCGCCGGTCTCATTACCGACCGGACCAGACCGGGTGACTTGCCGGGGTATCGGGAAGGCGCCTTCATCGTGCAGGACCCGGCCCAGGCACTGCTCACCTGGTTTGCCGATCTGCCGCCCGACGCGACCGTGTACGACGCGTGCGCCGCGCCAGGCGGGAAGACCATCGCCCTCGGCCGCGGGACCAGCCGCGTCATCGCCGCCGACATCGCCCGCGCGCGGGTGCGGCGATTGGCCGAGAACCTCGAGCGGGCCGGGAGCGGGCGCGAGCACGCCGTGGTGGCCGACGCCGAGCGCCCACCGGTGCGCCCGCTGGACGCGGTGGTGCTGGACGCGCCCTGTCTCGGTACCGGCACCTTCGCCCGGCACCCCGACGCGAGATGGCGCGTGTCCCCCGAGGCGCTGGCCACGCTCGAGCGGCGGCAGCACGCGCTGCTCGATGCCGCCGCGACGGCGGTGGCGTCGGGCGGGCTGCTGGTCTACAGCACCTGCTCGCTCGAGCCGGAGGAGAACCAGCGGCAGGTCGAGGCGTTTCTCGACCGTCATCCCGAGTTTCGGCGCGAGCCCAATGAGACGTTCCCGGCCGCGCTGACCTCGCCCGAGGGAGACCTGATGATCCTGCCTCAGCGGCACCACATGGACGGCGCCTTCGCGGCGCGGCTTCGGCGTGCCGCAATGAGTGCCCGCGGGAGCGCCCCATGAGAATGCGCCGGCACACCGAGCCGGCCTTCGGGTCGCTCACCAACGCGCCGTGGGGTCGCTTCGCTCGCGACCTCGGCCTCGTGGCGCTCACCTTCGTGGTGGGCTACGCCGTCTCCGCGTACTGGATCACGCCCGGATCGGTCACCGGCGGCGACGAACACGCCGTCCCGCGCGTGCTGGGCCGGCCGATCGAGGAGGCCCGCGCGGCCATCGCCCGGGCGGGCTTCCGTCCGCGACTCGAGTCGGAGCGGGCCAGCGCCGCGGTGCCGCGGGGCGGCGTCGTGTGGCAGGACCCGCCGCCGGGCACCGCCGTGTCGCCCAATGCGGTCGTGCTGCTCACGCCAAGCAGCGGGCCCGCCCCGGCCACGGTTCCCGACGTGATCGGCCTGGCGCTGCCCACGGCGGAGAAGGTGGTCGAGGCGGCGGGCATCAAGGTGGGCCAGATCGACACGGTGCGCGGTAATGGCCCCGAGGCGGGCGTGGTCATCGCGACCCGTCCCGGCCCGGGGAATGGCCGGCCCCTCGGCTCGGCAGTGGATCTGGTCGTGAGCGGCGCACCGGTGGGGGGCTCGTGAGCGCGCGCATCGCCCCCAGCGTGCTGAGCGCCGATCTGGGCCGGCTGCGGGAGCAGGTGGAGCAGGCCGTCGCCGGCGGGGCCGAATGGATCCACGTCGACGTGATGGACGGACACTTCGTGCCCAACCTGAGCTTCGGTGCGCCGATCATTCGCGCGCTCCGGCGCGTCACCGATCGGCCGCTCGACGTCCATCTCATGGTGCGGCACCCCGAGCACTACATCGCCGAGTACGCCGATGCCGGGGCGGCCGTGTTCACCTTTCACCCCGAGGCCACCATTCACGTCCAGCGCCAGCTCGCGGCGGTACGCGATCGCGGGATGCTGGCCGGGCTGGCGCTCAACCCGGCCACCCCGCTTGGCCTCATCGAGGAGGTCGTGCCCGATCTCGATCTCGTGCTGGTCATGTCGGTGAATCCGGGGTACGGCGGACAGTCATACCTGCCGTCCGCCACCGACAAGATCCGCCGCGTCCGCGCCTTGCTCGACAGCCGCCGCTCGCGGGCGGCGCTCGAGGTGGATGGCGGCATTACCGCCGACACGATCGCGGAAGCGTGGAGCGCCGGCGCGGACACCTTCGTCGCCGGCACCGCCGTATTCGGCGCGGCCGACCCCGCGGCCGCGGTGCGCGACCTCGCGCGCCGCTGCGCGGTCCGAGTGTGAGGACACCATGTCGAAGCAATGGATCTTCGTAGGGCTGGTCATCGCCGGCGTGGCGGCCGGCGCCACCATCATGACCCGGGTGGGCAGCGAGGTGGCGCCGGTACAGGTGGGAGCCACCGCGCCCGAGTTCAAGGCGATGGACCTGGCCAGCGGCGATTCGGTCTCGCTGCACGAGCGCTACAAGGGCAAGGTCACGCTGGTGAACATCTGGGCCACCTGGTGCGTCCCGTGCCGGGTCGAGATGCCGGCCATGGAACAGCTCTACAGCGGTCTCGCGCCGCGCGGGTTCGCGGTGGCCGCGGTGAGCATCGACGAAGGCTCCCCCGACGACGTGCGCAAGTTCGGGCGCGACCTCAAGCTCACCTTCGACCTGCTGCACGACCGCTCGGGGCGGATTCAGCAGCTCTACCAGACCACGGGGGTGCCGGAGAGTTTCCTGCTGGACCGCAACGGCGTCATCATCAAGCGGGTGATCGGCGCGCACGACTGGAACTCGGACGCCAACCGCGCGCTGGTCGAGCGCCTGCTCGCCGAGCCCGGCGCGTGACGTGAACCTCCGCCGTGCGTTCACCGCGGATCTGCCGCTCAAGCTCACCTCCCTCGGGCTGTCGGTGTTTCTCTGGTTCCTGGCGGCCGGCGAGGAGCCGGCCAGCACGTTCGTGCCGGTCGACGTGAGCGTGCAGCCGCCGGCCGGCCGGAGCGTGGTCCGAACCGAGGGGCCGGTCCGCGCCCTGGTCTACGGCCCCCGCCGGGAGCTGCTCAAGCTGAGCGCCACGCCCATGCACCTCACCCGCGCCATCGCCGACACCACCGTCGCCGATGAGGTGCGCCTCGACCTGGGCCCCGGTGACGTCGAGCTCCCGCGCGGGGTGGACGTCCACGTGCAGGACGTGCAGCCACGCGCCGTGACGGTACAGCTCGATTCGACCTTCCAGCGGGTGGTCCCGGTGCGCGCCGTCGTGCGGCTCCCGCCGGCGACGGGTCACGTGCTCAGCGCCATCGCGGTCGTGCCGGGCACCGTGCGCCTGCTCGGTCCGCGCGACGAGCTCACCCGGATCGACTCGGCGCGCACGGTGCCGCTGGAAGTCGCCCAGGCCGACGGGCCGGTCGAGGAGACGCTGGCGCTCGACACGTCGGGGTTCGGTCGGGTGCGCGCGCTCCCGGGTGAGGTGACCGTTCGGGTCGATGTCGAGGCCGAGGGCGAGCGGACCCTGAAAGGCATCCCGGTGCGTCTCTCGAGCGAGCTGGCCGCGTCGGCGCGGCCCGAGCAGCCTACGGTGGACGTCCGGATTCGCGGGGCCAGCAGTCGGCTGGGCAGCCTCGCCCGGGACAGCGTCCCCGTGGTGGTAGACTGGTCCGGGACGGTGCCTGCGCGGGTCCCGCTTCGGGTGCTCGCGCCGTCGGGCCTGCAGGCCACCGCCATCCCCGACAGCATCACCCTGATCCGCCGGAGCCGTGATGGCTGACTGGATTCTCGGCATCGAGACCTCGTGCGACGAGACCTCCGCGGCCGTGCTGCGTCAAGGCGAGCAGGGCACCGAGATCGCGGGGCTCTCGATTCTCTCCCAGGACGTGCACCAGATCTTCGGCGGCGTGGTGCCCGAGCTCGCCAGCCGAGCCCATGTGCAGGCGATCGGCGCCGTGGTGGACCGGGCGCTGGCGGACGCAGGGATCGGGCTGGCCCAGCTCGACGGTATCGCCGTGACGGCCGGCCCGGGACTGGTGGGCGCCCTGCTGGTGGGCGTGATGTACGGGAAGACGCTGGCGTTCAGCCTCGATCGCCCGCTCCTGGGTGTGAACCACCTCGAGGGACATCTGTTCGCCCCGACGCTCGAGGATCGTGAGCTGGCGCCGCCGTTCGTGGGGCTGCTGGTGAGCGGCGGCCACACCATGCTGCTCGACGTGCCCGCGTGGGGCGAGTACCGGCTGCTGGGCCAGACCCTCGACGACGCGGCGGGCGAGGCGTTCGACAAAGTGGCCAAGCTGCTGGGTCTCGGGTATCCCGGCGGCGCCCCCATCGAGCGGCTGGCGCGCGAGGGGAAGCCCGGACGGTTCCGCTTCCCCCGGCCCATGCTCCAGGAGCTCGAGCGGGATGGGCCCAACCGCTACGCCTTCTCGTTCAGCGGCCTCAAGACCGCCGTGCTCCGTGCGGTGCGCCCCGTGCCGGGAAGCGACGCCTCGCCGCTCACCCCCGCCGATCACGCCGACCTTGCGTGGGCATTCCAGGACGCCGTCAACGAGGTGCTGGTGGCCAAGACGGCGCACGCCGTAGGCGTCCTGGGCTACGGCACCGCGATGATCGGCGGGGGAGTGGCCTGCAATCGCGCGCTGGTCAGTCGCATGCGCGAACACCTGGCGGGCGAGGCGCGGGTGAGCGTAGCTTCTCCGCGGCTCAACACCGACAACGCC
>DASSMN010000539.1:0-4849 GCA_035688885.1 Gemmatimonadales bacterium | reverse complement strand
TGGGGATTGGCGGGATCGGTCGTGATCGTGGAATCCCGCCAAACCTCCGCCGACGCCAGGTGACAGGCCGCGACGAACTTGGGGGTGGGATGGGAGCCGCGCTGGAGCAGCGCGTGCAGCATCTCGTGCCGCACCAGCCATTCCTCGCCCAGCGCGTTGGCGGGCAGATAGATCCGATTCCCCTGACGAACCCACCACCCGTGTGCCAGGGTGCCGTTGAGTCCGATCGCGCCATTGGGGGCGTCGACCGCGTAGAACGTAACCCGACTCATGTCGCCCTTCCGACCCGAGCAGGCTTCCGTCTTCTGCCACCATTCTGTGTACAGCTCGAGGGTCGGGACCTCCCAGGCGCGCTCGAGCGGCGCCAGCGGCGCGCCCGCGACCTTGGGCACCGCACAACCGGCGATCGACAGCAGCAGCACGAATCCTGTGGTGAACCGACCCATGTCCTGACCCCAACGGTGGTGTGAGACCCGCGTCTCGATGATCCGGCCGGCGCTTGAGTGATCCGTAGTTCGCCGGGGTTCCGCCTTACCATCTCCGGCCATGCTGTCCCGCGTGCGGTCGGCGGCCCTCCTGGGCATCGACGCCTATCCAGTCGATGTCGAGGTCGATATCTGCAGCGGCTTGCCGTCGTTCGCGACCGTCGGCTTGCCGCATGGGGCCGTGCGCGAGGGGCGCGAGCGCATTAGCGCGGCCCTGTCCAACGCGGGGTACATCTTTCCCCTTCGCCGCATCACGGTCAACCTGGCCCCGGCCGACATCCAGAAGTCGGGCTCCGGGCTGGATCTGCCGATCGCGCTCGGAGTGCTGGCCGCCAGCGGCCAGCTGCCCGACCAGGCCCTTGGCGAGCTCATGGTCGTCGGCGAGGTGGGCCTGGAGGGTAGCCTCCGCCCCGTGCGCGGCGCCCTCTCCATGGCCATCGCGGCGCGAAATGCCGGCTGCCGCGGCCTGCTTCTGCCCGCCGACAATGTGCCCGAAGCGGCGGTCGTCCAGGGCCTCGAGGTACGCGGCGCCCGTACGCTGTCCGAAGTCTGCGCCTACCTCGCGGGCGATGTCGAGCTGGCGGCCGCCGGCGTCGATCTCGTCGCCCTGATGGCGGAGCGCCATCACGACGAGGCCGATTTCGCCGACGTGCGCAGCCAGCTGGCGGCCAAGCGGGCTCTCGAGGTTGCCGCCGCGGGTGCCCACAACCTGCTCCTCATCGGCCCGCCCGGCGCTGGCAAGACCATGCTCGCGCGCCGGCTCCCCACCATCCTGCCGGCTTTGACGCTCGAAGAGGCGCTTGAGACCACCAAAATTCACAGCGTAGCCGGGGTGCTGGAGCGGGGTCGCTCCCTGTGCGTTCTGCGACCCTTTCGGGCGCCTCACCACACCATCAGCGACGCCGGCCTTATCGGCGGTGGGTCCATTCCCCGGCCCGGAGAGGTCAGCCTCGCCCACGGGGGCGTGCTGTTCCTGGACGAGCTCCCCGAGTTCCGTCGCACCGTGCTGGAAGTGCTGCGTCAGCCACTCGAAGACGGCCTGGTTACCCTCAGCAGGGCCGCAGTCAGCCTCTCGTTTCCTGCACGTTTCATGCTGGCCGCCGCCATGAACCCCTGTCCCTGTGGCTACTTCGGCGCGGCTGGCCAGACCTGCCGCTGCTCCGACCTCGATGTGGAGCGCTACCGCTCACGGCTTTCCGGTCCGCTGCTGGACCGGATTGACATCCACCTCGAGGTCCCGTCGGTTCCCTATGCCGACCTGGTCGGCGAGCGGGCCGAAGAGTCGAGCGCGGCCGTCCGCGCCAGGGTCGAGCGCGCCCGCGACATCCAACGCAGCCGGTTCAGCGGCGAGCGGGGCATCTACGCCAATGCCCACATGACCGCCCGGCACCTCCGACGCCACTGCGCGCTGTCGTCGCCCGTCGAATCGCTGCTCCGTCAGGCCGTCCACCGCCTGGGCCTCTCGGCGCGCGCCTATCACCGGGTGTTGAAGATCGCGCGCACAATCGCCGATCTGGACGGCGCCCAGGCTCTGGACACCGACCACGTCAGCGAGGCAGTGCAGTATCGCAGCCTGGATCGGAAGAAGGTTGCCGCCTAACGAGAACACTGGTCAACGGGAGTTGTGACGAATTTCGCACCTGGTACCGCTCAGCACAACCGGGGGCCCGCTAGTCCTCGTCCCGGGGCGGCCGCCGTTCCCGTTTGACGGCCGAACGCCGCCGCTTGGCCTCGACCCGCGCCAGCTTGGAGGCTCGGGTCGGCTTGGTGCGCCGCCGTGGGCGGCGCATCGCCAGCGCGTTAGCCACCACGTCACGCAGTCGTTCGGTGGCGTCCGCACGGTTCCGCAGCTGACTCCGGGTGCTGCTCGACACCAGCCTGAGCCGCCCGGCGCCGTCCAGCCGGGTCGCCAGGCGGCTCAGCAGGCGCGCCCGCTGCTCGTCCGTAAGCGAGGGCGAGGCTGCAATGTCCCACCACACTTCCACCCGCGTTGATGAAGTGTTGACGTGCTGGCCACCGGGGCCGCCCGAGCGGCTGGCGCGAAATTCCAGCTCCGCCAGCGGCAGCCGAAGTTCCGGTGAAACGTCGAGATGGCTCACGTCGGGCATGGTCGGAAAGTAATCGCGTCCTCCCTCTCATTCGGTGCTGGATCGCATTACGTTACTGCCCATGTCCGACCTCGACACTCTGCGGCGGTATCTGAGTCGGCTGGGGAAGATCTGCCTCGGGTATTCGGGCGGGGTAGACAGCGCGCTGCTGGCGGTCGTCGGTCGGCAGGCTCTCGGCGCCGACGCCTTCCTGGCCGTCATAGGACGGAGCGCATCGTATCCCGAGGTGCAGCATCGCTCCGCCGTGGACCTCGCGCGCCGGTTCGACGTCCCGCTGCTGGAGGTCGACACCGCCGAGCTGGCCGACCCGAGCTATCTCGCCAATTCGACCAATCGCTGCTACTTCTGCAAATCCGAGCTGTGGGGTCGCCTCGCTGAGGTGGCCCGAGCCCGCGGCTTCGATGCGATCATCGACGGCAACAATGCGGACGACCTGGGCGAGCACCGGCCCGGTCTTCGGGCCGCCAATGAGCGCGGCGTCCGGTCGCCCCTGGCGGAGCTCGGCTGGCGCAAGTCGGACGTGCGCGCCGCGGCCCGGAGCCTCGGCATTCCGAACTCGGATGCGCCGGCGTCCCCCTGCCTGTCGAGCCGAGTGGTCTATGGCCTCGAGATCACGCCCGCCCGGCTGGCGCAGGTAGAGCAGGGCGAGGCCTACCTGCGCTCGCTCGGCGTTGCGGGCGATCTCCGCGTTCGTCACCATGGCGACCGCGCCAGCATCGAGGCGGCGCCCGACCAGTTCCAGCGGGTCCGCGCCTCCTGGGACGCGGTCCGGGCCCATTTCGTTGGCCTGGGGTTCGCGGACGTGGCGCTCGATCCTGCCGGCTACCGGCGAGGCGCGCTGCTGGCCCTGGCCCCGCGCTGATGCGGCTGTTCGTCGGAATTCCTATCGTCGACGACGCGCGGCGGGAAATCAGTGCGCTGCTCGGGCGCCTGCGGGAGACCGACTGGCCGGTCCGGTGGGTGAATGACGAGGGCCTGCACCTCACACTCAAGTTCTTCGGGGAAGTCACGCCGGCGCGCCTCGATGTGATCGAGGAGGCGGTGCGGTTCGCCGGGCAGGGCACCGGCGCGCTCGACCTCCGGCTCGATGATTTGGGGGCCTTCCCCAGCATCGTGCGCCCCCGGGTGTTGTGGGCGGGCATCGACGCGCCGGCGGCGCTGGAGCTGCTTTACGACCGCCTCGAGCGCGGGGGCGAGGCCATCGGGTTCGCTCCGGAAGGGGCACCCTTTCGTCCGCACGTGACGCTCGGGCGGGTGCGGGAAGGCCACCGGCTGCCGGGACAGGCCATCGAGGAGGCTGGGCGCTGGCTCGAGCCGGTCCCGTTCCAGGCCACCCAGCTGGTGCTGTATGAGAGCGTCCTGACCAATCAGGGCCCGCGCTATGGCGCCCGCCTGGCGCTGGAGCTCTCGCCGTGATGGGCTGCCTGACGGCGCCGTTCAAGGTCCTGGGCTGCCTCGGCCTCATCGCGCTGCTGGCCATCGGCTGGCTGTACCGGGATCGCGTCGTCCGCGAGGGACGGCAGCTGCTGGGCAATTTCCAGGGCTCTGGAGCAACCACCGGCAGCCCGGCGGCCCGCGGCCGGCCCGGCAGCCGAGCGCTGGCCAGCGCCGAGGCAAAGATTGATTCGCTCAACGGGTGGCACGCAGACTCGGTCGTGCTCACGGCGTCCGAGGTCGCGTCCCTGATGGGGAGCGGGCTGTCGCCTTCTTTTCGGAAGGAGCTGGATTCGCTCCAGGTCGAGCTGCTCGACGGCGAAGTGCGGGCTCGCGCGCGGCTCCGCACGGCGCGGCTCCCGCGCGAGCTGGTGGGTCCGCTCGCGGCCGTCCTCCAGCCCACTGAGCCGGTAGAGGCAACCGGCCCGCTCCGCGTGACGGGCCCGCGCACCGGCGAATGGGTGGTCCGCTCGCTCCAGATCCGCGCCTTCCCGGTGCCCGCGTCCGCCGTTCGCACGCTGATTTCCCGCGCCGTCGGCGACTCCAGCCGCGGCACGGTGCCGTGGACCGTCCCGCAGGGCGTCCGCGGGGTCCGGGTTCGTCGCACCGGCGTCACATTGTACGGAGCGCCGCCGTCATGAGCCAACGCGTTCTCATCGTCGACGATGAAGCCGGCATCCGCCAGGCGCTCAAGCAGGTCCTCGAGTACGAGGATCTCGAGGTGCGGGTGGCGTCGTCGGGCGGCGAGGCGATCAACCTGTACACCGAGTTCCGCCCCCACCTGGTGTTTCTCGACGTGAAGATGGCCGGACTCGACGGGCT
>DASSMN010000267.1:0-3129 GCA_035688885.1 Gemmatimonadales bacterium | reverse complement strand
CTCGATCCGGCCGCCGCCAGCGCGGCGGCGTACGCCACCGAGGTGGTGGAGCTCCTGTCGGGCCTCCTCCTGGAGCTGGTGCGGCTGCGGCAGCCCGACATCGAGCCGGTGCTCCGGGGCGAGGGCGACGTGGGCACCCTGAGCCCCGAGCTCATGGCGCGTACCCTCCAGGTCCAGGGAATCTGGTTCCAGCTTCTCAGCATCGCCGAGCAGAACGCGGCCATGCGGCGACGGCGACAGACCGAGGCGGAGCGGGGCTACGAGCTGGTTCGCGGCACCTTCGCGCAGGTGCTGGCGTCCGCCGTCGAGGCCAAGGTCCCCGCGGCCGACATCCACGCGCTGCTCGATCATCTTCGGGTCCGGCCGGTCATCACCGCCCATCCCACCGAGGCCAAGCGGGTCACCGTGCTCGAGAAGCACCGGCGCATCTACCGCCGGCTGGTGGATCTCGAGTCGCCCCGGTGGACGCCGCGCGAGCGCCAGACGCTGATCGATGGCCTGCGGAACGAGATCGAGCTGCTGTGGCTCACCGGCGAGCTCCGGCTGTCCAAGCCCACCGTGCCCCAGGAGGTGTTCTGGGGGCTGCACTTCTTCAACGAGACGCTGTTCGAGGCGGTGCCCGACCTGCTGGACAAGCTCGAGCGGACCCTGACCCACCACTATCCCGGCGAGCAGTGGACGGTCCCGCCCTTCTTCCAGTTCGGCTCCTGGATCGGCGGCGACCGGGACGGCAATCCGTTCGTCACCAACGACGTCACCCAGAGCACGCTGCTCGAGAACCGGCTCACCTCGCTCCGCCGTTACCGCCGCCGGATCGACGAGCTGGTGCGCGCGCTCAGCATCACCGAGAAGGCGGTGCCGATCTCCGACCGGTTCCGTCGCGCTCTCGACAAGGAGCTGGCCGAGACGGGGCACGCCGAAGAAGCGGCGGTCCGGAACCCCGGCGAGGTGTTCCGGCAGTACCTGGGCTGCATGCTCGGCCGGGTGCAGCACATGATCGAGCGTACCGAGGAGGGCGACACCCGAGCCGACCCGGCGGGCTACGCCTCCGCCGACGCGCTGCTGGCCGACCTCAAGCTCATCGAGGACGAGCTGACCCAGGCGGGCCGCCCCGAGATCGCGGGCACCATGGTTCGGCCGGTGCGCCGCGAGGTGGAATCGTTCCGGTTCAGCACCGTTCGCCTCGACGTGCGCGAGAACACCACCAAGCTGTGGGCCTGCCTGCGGGATGTCTGGCGTGCCGGCGGCGGCACCGGCGACCCGCCCGAGCCCGGGTCCGACGCGTCGCGCGCCTGGCTGGCGGGCGAGCTCGCTCGGCCCTTACCGCCGGGCTCCACGGTCCCGGAGCTTCCCGCGGAGACCGCGGAGACGCTGGGCATGTTCCAGCTGGTGCGGCGGCTCCGGGAAGAAATCGACCGCGAGGCGTTCGGCGCGTTCGTCCTGAGCATGACCCGGAGCGTGAGCGACGTGCTGGGCGCCTACCTGCTGGCGAAGCTCGGAGGCCTGTTCGCCGACACGCCAGGCGTCGAGAGCTGCACGCTCCCGATCGTCCCGCTGTTCGAGACCATCGACGACCTGCAGCGCGCTCCGGCCATCATGCGCGAGCTGCTGGCGGTCCCGCTGGTCAAGCGAAGCGTACGGGCGCAGGGCGGGGTGCAGGAGGTGATGATCGGCTATTCGGACTCGAACAAGGACGGCGGCTTCCTCACCTCGAACTGGGAGCTGTACAAGGCTCAGATCAAGCTCACCCGGGTCGGCAAGGAGTCGGGCGTGCCGATCGCGTTCTTCCATGGGCGGGGCGGCTCGGTGAGCCGAGGCGGCGCGCCGACCGGGCGCGCCATTGCCGCGCAGCCGGCGGGCTCGATCCAAGGACGGATGCGGATCACCGAGCAGGGTGAGGTGGTCTCGTTCAAGTACGCCAACCGCGGCACCGCGCAGTATCAGATCGAGCTCCTGGCGGCCAGCGTGGTGGAGCACAGCCTCAAGTCGGAGCGCGAGGAGGCGCTCGCGCCCACTGCCGAGTTCGACGAGGCCATGGAGGCCCTGAGCGGCGCCGCGCAGGCGGCCTACCGCAAGCTGGTGGATCATCCCGACCTGCTGCCCTACTACCAGGCCGCGAGCCCGCTCGAGGAGATCGGGCTGCTCAACCTCGGCTCGCGTCCGGCCCGGCGCTTCGGCGCCCGCTCCTTGAGCGACCTGCGGGCCATCCCGTGGGTCTTCGCCTGGTCGCAGAACCGCCACTTCGTGCCGGGATGGTTCGGGGTCGGGAGCGGCGTGCTGACCTTCCTGCAGGTGCGGGGACCGCGGGGCGCCGCGCTCATCCGGCGGATGTTCACCGACTCGCGGCTGTTCCGGCTGATCGTGGACGAGGTCGAAAAGACGCTGTCCTACGTCGACCTGGACCACGCCCGGGAGTACGCCGAGCTGGTGCCGGACGCGCGGGTGCGGGATGCGGTCTTTCCGCTGATCGAGGAGGAGTACCACCGGACGGTCGAGGCGATGCTCACGATCAGCGGCGGGACCGAGCTGGCGCAGCGGTTCCCGCGGTTTCGCCGGAAGCTGGCGCGCCGGCTGCCCACGATCAACCAGATCTCGCGCCAGCAGATCGAGCTGCTGCGCCAGTTCCGGGAGAGCGGGTCGGACACCTCGCAGGAGGAGCTGCTGTCGGCACTGCTGCTCTCGATCAACTGCATTGCCACCGGGTTCGGGGCTACGGGATAGAGGCTGCAGGGTTGGTTCACGCCGTCGGCACGCCCTCCGCCCGCCGCCGCCGCTCGGTGTTCACCCGGAGCTGTCCGCACGCCGCATCGATGTCCAGCCCTCGACTCCGGCGCACCGTGGCCTCAATCCCCTGATTCCGGAGCCTCGCGGCAAAGGCGCGGATCCGCTCCGCGGAGGTCGGCGTGAGGTCCGGTGCCCCGCCCGGATGCAGCGGCAGGATGTTCACCAGCGCACCGAGGCGCCGGGCAAGCTTCGCCAGCCGGTCCGCGTCCGCGTCCCGGTCGTTGATGCCGGCGATCATCACGTACTCGAACGTCACCCGCTTCCGAAACGCGGCGGCCGCCCCCAGCACCGCCTCCAGATCGTACTTCTTTTCGATCGGCATGATCCCTAGCCGCTGCGCCGACG
>DASSMN010000407.1:0-8630 GCA_035688885.1 Gemmatimonadales bacterium | reverse complement strand
GGGGGCAGTCACACCTCGCCTCAGGCCACTCGCAGCGCGGAGCCGATGGCGGCCAGCAGCGCCCGCTCGGTGAAGGGCTTGAACAGGCAGTCCACGGCGCCCTGCTCGAGCAGGCGGGGACGGATCGTCCCGTCTACCTTCGCGGTGATGAAGATGATCGGCAGCGAGTGTCCGCGACGCTGCAGTTCGCGCTGGAGCTCGGGTCCCGACATGCCCGGCATCGCCACGTCGACGATCAGGCACTTCGCCCGCCCGGGCTCACCGGAGGCGAGGAACGCTTCCGCGGACTCGAACGTCTCGACCTCGTCCCCGGACTCGCGCAGTAGCTCGGGGAGCGACTCGCGCACCGACTGGTCGTCATCGATGACCGTAAGCAAGGGTCGCCCGCCCAACTCATACGTCATACCCCTCCTTTTGCAGCGCACAACGTGCCAGCACACTACGCCCGCCGGCCCGCCTGGGCCATCACACCTTGGTATCGGTCTTCCGGTGCGCACCCGGGCCGCGACCGACGCCACCACCGTGGCCCGAGCACGGGCCCTCACAGGAGGGCGGTGGTCGTGGCGGCACCGAGCACGAACTGGAACACCGCGCCCCGTGGTACGTTCGGCACGACCCACAGCGTGCCCTCATGGGCCTCGATGATCGAACGGCAGATCGACAGGCCCATGCCCATGCCGCCGGCTTTCGTGGTGTAGAGCGGGTTGAAGACCCGCGGGACGTCCTCGGCGCCGACCCCGTTCCCCGTATCGGCGATCGCAACCAGGACACCGCCGTCGCCCTGGACCCCGGAGCGCACGGCGAGCACGCGGGGGTCGTCCACGGTGGCCATCGCCTCCATCGCATTGGTGATCAGGTTGAGGAGCACCTGCTGGAGCTGGATGCGATCCCCCATGACCCGGAGCAGCCGTTCATGCAGCGCCAGCTGCACCGCGATGCGGTGACTCGTCAGCTCGTCCTGGAGCAGCGCCACGGCTTCCTGGATGAGACCGTTGACGTCGAGCGGGGCCCTGACGCGGGCGTCGTGCCGGAAGCTCGCCCGGATGCGGTCGAGCACCGCCGCCGCGCGGTGTCCATCATCCGCGATCTGCCTGAACCCCGCCATCGCCTTGTCGAGGTCGGGGGGCCCGCGATCGAGCCAGCGCAGGCCCGCGTACGACCTCGTGATCATGGCGGTCAGGGGCTGCTTGAGCTCGTGCGCGATGGTCGCGGCCACGGCGTCGCCGGTGAGCAGTCGCGCATCGCGCTCGCGCCGCCGTCCCTCGACGGCACGCTGCAGCATCGCGCGCTCCCGCCGCAGCATGGTGTTCGATCGGGCAAGGTCGGCATACAGCTGGGTCATCTCCTCCAGCAGCACCACCATGACGACGGCAGCGGTCACCAGCTGATAGAAGCGCCCGGCATACCAGGCGAGAGTGTAACGGCCGACGCTCAGGACCGAGGCCAGGAGCACCTCGAGCAGCAGCGCGCACAGGGCGACGACGAGCCACTGGTCGAGCAGGGCGCGTTGGCGGCGCCAGAGGAGCCACAGGGCGGCGCCGCCCAGGGTGAGCACCACCAGGCCGCCGATGGTGCGACGGAACAGACTCAGCGGATGAACGTCGACGAACGTGACGGGGAGCAGGTCGTGATGCTGCGTCACGAACCAGAACAATCCGATCACGAGCGTGAGAGCGCCCGCGATGCTCAGCCTGATGGCGGCTCCCGTGACCCGCCCGTCGGCCTTCCAGTCGGTGTCCTTGAGCAGCGCGTAGCCGATGATGGCCAGGGGCAGTCCGGCGTGCCAGAACCAGTAGAGCCAGACGGCGGATTGGAGTCCCGAGCCCAGGACGCCGGTCGGCGTGAACGCGCCGGGAAATGCCAGCGCGTGGGCGATCACGATCAGGGCGCTGAACAGGTAGCCGCTGGCGATCACCAGGAGCGCCCACTGCCGCAGGAGGGAGAACTGAGCATACAGCAGGGCGGCGGTGACGCAGTCGCTGACGAACAGGGCGGCGGCGAGCGTCGGAACGAACGCGTGGACTTCGGGCAGCGGGATTTCCGCGAATGGCCAGGTGCCCAGAAGGATGACGAGCAGGGCCAGGAGGAAGGCGCGCGCCAGCCGCCGCTGGCCGGACGTGGGCGGGATGTTCGCCAAGACCTGCGGCTCGGTTGGGCTAGAGGCCGGCGCCAGAGGCGCGCCCGTGCTTTCCATCATCCGACTCGGAGTCCGTTCCGGATGGGCAATGCCGACGTGGCTCAGGGCAAAATGTTACTCGAGCGCCGGTCGCGGTGGTAGCATGACGGTGGCGCGCGCGGCTGCCCCGGTGTGCGCTGCCGTTCAGCCCTTGCCGGGGGTGGCCGATACCATCGTCCAATGGATACTCGCCTCGCGGGCTCGTACTCTGGCCGGGTCGACCTCGCTCCCGGCCATCACCTCGCCCGGGTCGGCGTACCCGAAGGAGGCGCCCCATGTCGGACCCGCGGCCGACCCCTTGGTTCCATATCGCAGCGCCTGCGTCGGCAGCATCGGCAGGGATCTGTCACGGAGAGGTAACAAAGATGCAGCGCATCCTCGCATGCCTTTGGAGACGGCCATGAGCACCACCGCGATGCAGCGACCAGAAGGGCGCCCTGACGCGCGCCGGCAGCTCGACCTCAAGCTCGAGGTGATCACCCTTCCGGTATCGGACCTCGACCGGGCGAAAACATTCTATGGAGACTTGGGATGGCGGCTTGACGCCGACTTCAGGGACGGCGACAAGCGTGCCATCCAGTTTACGCCACCGGGCTCGCCGTGCTCGGTCCACTTCACGTTGAGCGGGACCCCCGGATCGGCCAAGGGAATGTTCCTGGTGGTCTCCGACATCGAGGCGGCCCGCGACGAGCTGATCAGGCGGGGTGTCGCGGTGGGCGAGGTGTTCCACTTCGCCGGGGCGCCCGCTCCGTTCGGTGGCCAGGTACGCGGCCTCGCGCCCGACCGCCTGAGCTACGGCTCGTACGCGACATTCAGCGATCCGGATGGCAACGGCTGGATCCTGCAGGAGGTCACGGCGCGGCTCCCGGGCCGAGTGGCCGGCGACACGACGTACGCGTCGGAGAGCGACCTGGCCCAGGCCCTGCGGCGCGCGGAGGCCGCCCACGGCCAGCACGAGAAGCGGACCGGCCAGCGGGACGAGAACTGGCCGGCCTGGTACGCCGCATACATGGTGCGGGAGCAGAGTGGGGAGGCGCTGCCGGTCTGAGCGACCCGCGAGCATGCAGGGTGACGACCCGCTCACCCCGCATGCTCGCCTCCAAGGCCGCACCTACCGCAACGACGCGAACGCCGCGCGCACCTCGGCGGCGAAGAGCGCCGGCTGCTCCCAGGCCGCGAAATGCCCGCCTTTCTCGAGTCGGTTGTAATAGATCAGATCGGGATACGCCCGCTCGGCCCAGCTCCGCGGGACCTGACAGACCTCGTCGGGGAAGGCGCTCACCGCCACCGGAATGGTCACGCCCTTCGGCGCGAAGAACGCGAACGTGTTCTCCCAGTAGATGCGGGCCGACGAGGCCGTCGTGTTGGTCAGCCAGTAGAGCGTGAGGTTGTCGAGGATGTCGTCTCGCGTGAGCCCTTCACGCTGGCCGTCGAACACGCGCGCGATGAGCGCGTAGCTGGCGGCGTCGTGGTCGAGAACCCAGGCGGCCAGCCCGGCCGGCGAATCCCCCATCGCGTAGAGCGTCTGCGGGCGGGTCGCCATTTCCTGGGCGTAGCCGACGCCGTGCTTGTAGAAGAACGCCAGCTGCTCGCACGCGCGCCGTTCGTCGGCGGGGAGATCGGATGGCAGCGGGCGGCCCGTCTGGATTGCCTGGTCGATGTCCGGTGGCACCGCGAACACCCAATTGAGGTGGATGCCGAGCAATTCAGGAGGCGCCTGGGTACCCATCACGTCCGTGACCATGGCACCCCAATCGCCGCCCTGTGCCACGAATCGCGTGTACCCCAGGCGCTTCATCAGCGTGGTCCAGGCGCGGGCGATGCGGGGAGGGCCCCAGCCGGTGGTGGTCGGCTTGCCCGAGAAGCCGTATCCCGGCAGCGACGGTATCACCAGGTCAAACGCGTCCGCGGCGCTCCCGCCATGTGCCGTCGGATTGGTCAGGGGCTCGATGAGCTTCAGCAGCTCGATGATCGACCCCGGCCATCCGTGCGTGACGATGAGCGGCAACGCGTTGGCATGTTGCGAACGGACATGAATGAAATGGATGTCCAGCTCGTCGATCGTGGTGAGGAAGTGGGGCAGGGCGTTCAGTTGCGCCTCGCACCTGCGCCAGTCGTACTCCGCAGCCCAATACCGGACGAGCGCCTGCAGCGTCGCGAGCTGCACGCCCTGCGACGCGTCGGAGACCGTTTCCCTCTCGGTCCACCGCGTCGCCTCCAGCCGCCGGCGGAGGTCGGTGAGGGCCTGGTCGGGCACGTGAACCTGGAACGGGCGGATCGATGGGTCGGCCGTTGCCGCGCGCGTCGCCGGTGCCGCCGGCGGCGCTTCGGCCGTAGTGAGCCCTGTCATGTGCTGTCTCCTGATGAGAGTGGCCTGAGCATCGCTTCGGCATCCTCCGTCGGACCGCGCGGTGGCAGGTCTCGACGCGACCACGCTAGGAGCAGTCGGTACTCCCGGCCATTGGACATAGGTATCGGCCCATCGTGTGCCACCGATGGCGTCCGTCGGGGGCAATACCATCGTCCAATGGCAGCGTTGGTCTCGGGTCCTTAGATAGCCATCGGCCCGGATGGCGCACACGGATCGCTGCTCCGGGGAGAGAGGTACGATGGAAGGCCGTACCCACGTCGCACGATGCGTGCGGGTCCTCATTGCCGCCGCGCCGTGGTGTCTCGCTGCCCCGAGTGCCATGGCGCAGGTCTCGGCAGAGCCGGTGTCGGCGCACTGGTCGGTGCCGTCCGCCCTGCCGCCCGGGGCCCTCATCGCCGTGGTCAGGGGCGACCCCACCGGCCCCGGCCAGTCCACCCTCGAGGTCGCCATGCCGGACGGCTACCGGCTGCCGCCGCACTTCCATCCCTCCTATGAGCACGTCGAGGTGAGGATGGGAACGCTCCTGGCCGGTATGGGGGACCAGCTCGACCCCAGGCGGACCAGGGCCTTGAGTGCCGGCGATTCCGCGACCGCCCCGGCGGGGATGCACCATTTCTCGATCGCCAAGGGGCGGACCATCCTGCTCGTCACGTTCGATGGCCCGTATACGATCACCTACCTCCGCTCGGAAGACGCACCGAAGCTGCGAGCGTTCCCCCTCGGTTATTGAGGAGAGGTCAGGCCGATACCATCGTGCAAACCCACATGAAACGCCTCCTACTCATCGCCACATTGGGCAGTGCCATGGGTGCATCGACCAGGAGCCCGGAGCTGGAGTCCCTCGACTCGGCGACCGAGTGGATCAACTCGCCGCCGCTCAAGGCGGAGAGCCTGCAGGGACGAGTCGTGCTGGTACAGTTCTGGACCTATTCCTGTGTCAACTGGATGCGGACGCTTCCCTATGTCCGGGCCTGGGACCGGAGGTACCGGGACCAGGGGCTGGTGGTGATCGGCGTGCACGCGCCCGAGTTCGAGTTCGAACGACAGTCGGCGAACGTGCGGTGGGGTGCGGAGCATTTCGGGGTGGGGTATCCAGTCGCGGTTGACAACGACTTCGCCATCTGGCGCGCCTTCGGGAACCAGTACTGGCCGGCGCTCTATCTCATCGACAGCAGGGGACGGATCCGGTACCGTCACTTTGGCGAGGGCGACTACCAGAAGTCCGAGCGGATGATCCAGAAGCTGCTGGCGGAGGCAGGCGCCCACGGCGTGGACGAGAGCCTGGCCTCGGTCACGCCGCGAGATGTCGAGGTGGCCGCCGACTGGGCCCATGTCCGGTCACAGGAGACGTATCTCGGCTCGGACCGGAGCGAGGGCCGGGTATCCCCGGGAGGACGGTTGCGGCTCAACCAGTGGGCGCTCGAGGGTGACTGGACTGTGGATCGGAAGGGCGCGGTGCTCAACCAGGCCAACGGCCGGATCTCGTACTACTTCCACGCTCGCGATCTCAACCTGGTGATGACGCCCGAGGCGGCGGGGAAACGGGTGCGGTTCCGGATCCTGCTCGACGGTCAGCCACCGGGCGCCGCCCACGGCATCGATGTGGACGAGGACGGCAACGGGACCCTGGCCGAGCCCCGGATGTATCAGTTGATCCGGCAGCCGGGGGCGATCGGCGACCGGCGATTCGAGATCCAGTTCCTCGACCCGGGCGCTGCGGCCTTCGTGTTTACCTTCGGGTGACGGGACCGTGAGCAACGGCGGACCGGGTGGCTGGACCGCGCGTTCCATCCGGCATGAGCAACCGCCCGCCCTGCACCACTGCCCGAATCCGCCGCGTAGCCCGGATGTCCGCCGAGGGGTCGGCATCGAGCAGCACGAGGTCGGCCCACTTGCCCGGCTCGACGGTGCCGAGATCGTGGTCGGCGCCGATGATCCTCGCGGCGGCGCCCGTCGCCGCGCGCAGCGCCTCGAGCGGCGACAGACCCGCCGCGACCATCTCCTCCAGCTCCAGGTGCACCCCGGTCGGCACCTCCCAGATGTCGGTCCCCGTCCCGATCGTGACGCCGGCCCGGGCGAGCTTCGCCGTGGTCTGCCGTGCGTCCGCGGCGAACCGCTCGTACTGCCGGCGTTCCGCCGAGTCGAGCGCCAGCATCCAACCGAAGGCGCTCCGCGGCGGCAGGAACGGCGCGAGCTCGGGATCGGTCGCGAGCGTGTCGGGATGCCGGTTCATGGCCAGCGCGAGGACCGAGTACGAGATGGTGGGGATGACCGCGATCCCGGCGCTCCGGTAGAGCTGCACCAGGTCCTCGTAGATCGGACCGTCGCCCCGCGGCTCGCAGAACCCGGCGTGCTCCTTCGCGTCCATCCCCGCCGCCACCAGCGGGAGCAGGTGCGCGCAGTGCCCGGTGACCCGCATCCCCCGCCGGTGCGCCTCGGCGATGAACCGCGCGTTGACGTCCCAGCGTCGGAAGGTGCGCGTCTTCACATGGGCCCCGCCGAAGGCGGCCTCGAGTGTCACCGCGCGCTGCACGTGGGCCGAGTCGGCCTCCGGCTCGACGCCCTGGCCATCCTCCAGGTCGTACGCCCAGTCGGTGTACATCTGGATGCCGCCGTAGTCCACCCGAGGGCCCGCGAGCTGGCCCGCGACGACCGCGTCCGCGTAGGCGGCGAGCGGTCCGATCGGTGAGCCCTGGTCGCGGATGGTCGTCACGCCGAAACGGGGGAATCGGGGCATCAGGTCGGGCCGGTACTCGTGCGCGTGCAGGTCGATGAGGCCCGGGATCAGCCACTTCTCCCCGGCGTCCAGCACCTGGGCCGTGCCCGCGGCCAGCGTCCCGGCTGGGGCGATGCGCGCGATCCGCCCGCGCTCGATGAGGAGGTCGCGCGGCGGAGTGGCTCGGGCGCCGGTCCCGTCGATGATGCGCGCGTTGCGGATCACCACGGGCGGAGCCGCGGGCACGGTGTAGGTGATCGGCCAGCCCAGCAGACGCTCCTGGCCGTTGGGCGAGCGCAGGCGCAGGCCACCCTCCGAGATGAAGAGCACCGTGCCGTCGCGCGCCGCCGACGGGTAGGTCGCCGGCGCGTCACCCAGCGGCTCGGCGGGCGCCAATGATCCGGGGCCGGTGAACCTCGCCTGCCAGAGCCGCGCGTGGCGCACGAAGACCAGCGCACCTGCGGTCGAGAGCGGGAAGAGCGGCGAGTCGGGCGTGCCCGACACGGCGCGCCGGCCCCCCGAGAGCAGCAGGACCTCCGCCCGCGACGGCCGCCCCGGCCGGAAGCCGCCGGTGAGATAGAGCAGGCCGTCGGAGGCGGGGCTCCACGCCGCGTCCGCGCCTGCCTCCGCGCCGAGGGCCCGGGTCCGCTCGGGATTCGCCAGATCGCGGGTTCGGGCGTCCACGACCCGAAGGATCGTGCTGTCCTCGCTCGGCGCGTGCATGAAGGCCAGGTGCTTTCCGTCGGGCGAGTACATCGGGTGGTCCTCTCGTCCCGGAAGCGCGGACACCCGGCGCGTCGCTCCCGAGGCGAGGTCGGTCGCGTAGAGGTCCTCCTCCATCCACCGTCCGGCCGACCAGGCGAGCGTGCCGCCATCCGGCGACCACGCCAGGTGATGCGCGTCCAGGGGCACATCCGCGATCGGGCGAGGCGCGCCACCCACCGGCATCACCCAGAGCCGGCCGAGTGCCAGCATCGCCACCTGCCGGGCATCGGGCGACAGCGCCAGGCCCATGAACCCGCGCACGTGCTGCGCCGTTCCCTCCTCGGGGAAGCGGACCGGCGGCAGGGCTCGGCGAGCGCGAGTGATAGCGAGCTCGGCGCTGAACGGGAGCTCCACCGGCGCGCCTCCGGCCGCCGGAATCCTCCACAGCCGTCCATCGGCGCCGTAGAGCAGCGCGCGGCCGTCGGCGGTCCAGCGCGCGCGGGTCGGCGTGACGTCGGCCTGGCCGGTGAGGCGAAGAGGCGCCCCGGGCGAGCCCACCGGTGCGACCCAGAGCTGCATCCGCTCGGCCGAGTCGGGCGCGAAGAACGCGATGCGCCGGCCGTCGGGGGCAAAGGCGGGCGCCAGCGCCCTGCTGATGGGTG
>DASSMN010000379.1:0-8628 GCA_035688885.1 Gemmatimonadales bacterium | reverse complement strand
CGAGGCGAGCGAGTGACGCAGCGAGTGGCGCATGGACGGGAAGACGGGAGGACGGAAGGACCTGAAGCTTCATCCGCAGGTCCTTCCGTCCTTCCGTCTTCCCGTCCTTCCGTCCACGGCAACTACTCCTCGCTCGACCCGTGCGTCCACTGCGGGTTCTGCCTCCCCGCCTGTCCCACCTATCTCGCCACCGGCGACGAGTCGGACAGCCCGCGCGGCCGCATCGTGCTCATGCGCGCGCTCGAGCGCGGCGAGATCGGCCCGAGCGACGACGGCCTGGTCCAGCACCTCGACGCCTGCCTCGGCTGCCTCGGCTGCGAGCCGGTGTGCCCGTCAGGCGTGGGGTACGGCCGCGGTATCGAAGCCGCCAGGGGGGAGCTGTTCGCCGCCCGCGGGCTGAGCCCGCTCGCCGCCGCGGTGCTCGCCGTGTTCAGCCGCGAGTGGGTCTGGCGCCCCCTGTTCACGGCCGGCCGCTGGCTCCGCGCCACGGGCGTGCCGGCCTGGCTCTCGAGTGGTGGACGGTTCGGATTCGGCATGGGCATGCTGGCGGCAAGCCGGCCCGCACGGACTCCCGTGCCGGCGCCCGCCAACCGCCACGCGCTTCGCACGGCCGAAGGTCCCACCGCCGCGCTGTTCCGGGGCTGCGTCATGGACACCCTGTTCAGCCACGTGCACCAGGCCACCCGGCGAACGCTCGAGGCCAACGGGTATAGGGTCGTCGAGCCGGAGGGACAGGTCTGCTGCGGTGCGCTGCACGAGCACGCGGGCGACCGCGCAGCCGCCCAGGCGCTGGCCCGAGTCAACGTCGCGGCGCTGGCCGAGAGGGCCGATTACGTGGTAGTCAACAGCGCGGGCTGCGGCGCCCTGCTCAAGGGCTACGGCCACCTGCTCCAAACCGACGCGGCGCACGCCCTGGCCGCCCAGGTGCGCGATGTCTCCGAGCTGCTCGCCGAGCGGGGGCCTCGGCCCGGCGGCGAGCTTCCGCTCGACGTGGCCTACGACGCGCCCTGCCACTTGCAGCACGCCCAGCGGGTTCACGCCGCGCCTCTCGCCGTGCTCGGCGCCATCCCCGCTCTCAGGCTTCGGCTCCTGCCCAGCTCGGACAAGTGCTGCGGCAGCGCCGGGATCTACTCGGTGCTCCGCCCCGCCATGGCGCGCGCGGTGCTCGACCTCAAGATCGAGAGCCTCGCCGCCGCCGAGCCCATGCCGCAGGTGGTGGCCACCGGCAACCCCGGCTGCCTGATGCAGATCGGCGCCGGCATCCGCGCCGCCGGCCTGCCGATCCGGGTGGCGCACCCAGTAGAGCTGCTGGATGAGAGTTATCGAGCGGCAGGGGAGTACGGCGACGCCGAGAGGGCGATACGGCGATAGGGCGTCAGGGGCAGGAACGCGTGGGGACTGTCATCCCCTATCGCCCTATCGCCGTTTCGCCCTCTCGGCCCTAAGCGCCCTAAGCATCCTCGTCACCGTCGTCTCCACGCCCGCCAGCGCTCCCGGCGTCGAGCCGGCCCAATCGGGCGCTGACTCGAATGAATTCGGCCGCTGGCTGACATCGACCGGATTGCTGCCGTCGCTGTTCATGACATAGATCTCATTGTCCCCGTTATCGGTGCGCACGAAGACGATCCGCTGTCCGTCGGGTGACCAGTCGGGCGAGAGATCGAACCCCGGATGGTGGGTGAGGGTGGTCCGCCCGGTGCCGTCCGGATTCACCACCGCCACCTCGCTCTCCAGCGGCTGATCGTTGGGCCCCGAGTTGAACGCGATCCGGCTCCCATCCGGCGACCACACCGGCCCGTCCTCCTGGGCGATGCCCTGGGTCAGATTAAGCAGCCCGCCGCCGTCCGGGCGCACGACCCACAGCTCGTTGGGCCCGATCGAGACGAACGTGATCAGGCTTCCGTTCGGCGACCAGGCCGGCTGGATGGTGCTGAGCGAGTCCGGCGTGAGGCGATGGTCGCCGCCGCCGGTCGAGTTCACGATCCGGATGGACGGCGACGCGCCGTCCTGCACGTAGGCGATCTGGCTTCCGTCGGGCGACCAGGTCGGCCCCTCGGCGTTGGACTCCAGCCGCATCTTGTTGCCGCCGTCCGCCCGCATGACCCAGAGGTCCGACACCAGCTGGTTGCTGACGATGCGGCCCAGCGAGAAGGCGATGCGCGTTCCGTCCGGCGACCAGCGGTAGTCCACCAGGCTGGGGCCGGTCACCAGCTCGGTGCGATCGCTCCCGTCCGCGTTCATTACGTAGAGTGACTCGAACAGGAACGAGGGATCCACCCGGACCACCAGCAGCCGCTGCCCGTCGGGCGACCACACCGGATCGCGCTCCAGCAGCGTGTCGGGCGTGAGCTTGGTGAGGCCGCTGCCGTCGGGGCTCACCACGAACGCCGCCAGCAGGCCCGGCGCGTTGGCGGTGAACGCGATGACCTGGGAGTCGCCCAGGCAGCTCACCTGGAAGGCCGCGGTGACCGACTCGGCGAGCGCCACGTCGAGCACGACCGGATTGGAGGATTGGACCCGGCAGTTGGACGCGAGCCCGGACAGCCGAACGTTGTGACTGCCCACGGACACATTGGACAGATGGATGGTATCCGAGACCCCGACCGGCTGCCCCGGCGCGCCGTCCAGCGAAATCGTGTAGCCATCGGGGTCCGGCGGCGACCCGGAGCTGGTCACCTGCACCACGATCTCACCAACCGGTGCCTGACACTGCACCCGGAAGCTCACGGTGTCGACCTCGCCGGGACTCATGGTGAGGTGCTTCGGATTGTTCCCGTCCACGTCGCAGTTGCTCGCCACGTCGCGCAGGGTGATCACCCGGTCGCCGGGCGGAACACCCTGGATCGACAACGTATCGTTCAGCCCGATCGGCCCCTGCCCGCTGTCATCCAGCTCCACCTGGTACCCGTTCGGGTCGAGGCTGTCCCCCGTGGTCGTGGTGGTCACCACGATCCGGCCATGGGTCGGTCCGCAGGTCACCGCGTAGCTGACCTCCGCGGTCTTGTTGGCCTCGACGGTGGCGGTCACCGTGGCGCCGCCCGCGACGGCGCAATTGTCCGCCAGCCCGCTCAGCGTCACCGTGTGCGGGCCCGCGGGCAGCGGATCGACCACCAGGCTGTCCACCAGGCCCAGGTGCTGCGGCGCGCCGCCATCGACGCTCACGTCGTACCCGTCGGGGTCGAGCTCGGTCCCGGTGGTCGTGGTGCGGATCTCGAGCGAGGGCACGTCCACGCTCTGGCCGTCGCCCGAGCCACAACCGCTGGCGAGCGCCGCGGTGAGTGCGACTGCCAAGGACCACCACGGGCGATGATACAGGAGGGTCCAGCGGGTGAGCGGCGTCACAACATTCGGCTCCGGCCGTTCGGGGCCGATGGGGGGCGGATCAGGGCGCGCCCCCGATCAGGGGCTGCAATCTCGCTTGCCGCACCGAGAAACGCCACGTCTCCCCCTATCGTTTGAGCTTGTCGAAATCCGGCATCTCCACGATAAGGCCGTGATCGCGGGTATTTCGTGATCTACCTTCCACCAGCTGGTCGTTGTACCGATCGAGCCAGAAGTCGAACCGGTCATGCGGGTCGGCGTCCTCGATGAACAGGTCGGTATCGTCCATGGTGAGCTTGCCGAACCGCAGCACCCCACCGCGAAAGAACATGTAGTTCTCGGCTTTGGGAATAGGCAGCTTCAGGGGATCGTGCGCCGCACCCTCACCGGGCTGGAAGATCTGTACGATCTGACTGTCCGTCACCTCTACCTTCCCCACCCGCCCCTCCACCGCGGGCGAGGGCAGCAGCCGAGTAGGCGACAGCAGGAAGTCGTCACCCACGATCCGCACGCCCTTGGCCCGGTCGGTGTTGACCAGCTTCTGCAGGTTGAGCCCGAAGAACTTCATCAGGCCGCCGACCTTGATGCCCACCGCCTTGATGTCGGTCGGGTGCAGCCGGAGGTCGCCCTCGGGGGTCAGCGACAGATCGCCCACCACGTCGAACGAGATGCCCCGCATCCGACCGTGCTGCCGGAGCCGGCCGTGGTCGATGGTGATCGTGAGCGCCCGAAGCGGCGAGCCGGGGTAGGCAAAGGTGTAGCGGTTGAGCAGCTGGCTCAGCGCCGCGGGCGTGACCCCGATCCTGGCGCTGTCGAGCTGCAGCACGAACGAGCGCTTGTCGTCGAGATAGGCCGGCTGATCGGCCACCCGGCGACGCAGCTGCCCGCGGGCGTACTCGATGTCCATGATGATGGTGCTGTCGATGTGGAACCCGACGTTGCGCATCTGCACCTGCACCAGGTGCGGCTTCGGGGCCTGCGCCAGGGCGGCGGACGGAAGGACGGCGACCAGGATGGACCACACGGCACGGCAGCGACGCACGAGAGCCCCAAGGGGTGGGTAAGCGGAATCAAGGCGGAAGGACGGAAAGACGGAAGGACGGAAGGACGGAAAGACGGAAAGACGGGAAGACGGGAAGACGTGAGGACCCGCCGGCAGGGCCCGCCCGGGAAGGCCGAACCCGCCAGGTGTGCTGGTCCTTCCGTCCTTCCGTCTTTCCGTCCTTCCGTCCCTCCGTTATTCCTTCCGTATGACCGCCGCTATCCTGTTCGACTTCAACGGCGTCATCGTCGACGACGAGCCGCAGCATTGTGCTGCCCTGATCGCGACGCTGGCCGAATACGGGTACGCCCTCGATCGCGACAGCTACTACCGTGACTACCTCGGCTTCGACGACCGCGAGTGTTTCCGCTTCAGTTTCGGCAAGCTCGGCCGGCCGGCCGACGAGCCGGCGCTGGCGGAGGCGATCGAGCGGAAGCACGCGCACTACGCGCGGGCCCTGCGCGACTCGATGCGGCTGGTGCCCGGTGCGGAGGACTTCGTCGAGGCCGCGGCCCTCGACGGCTACCAGCTGGCGATCGTGAGCGGCGCGCTGCGCCGGGAGATCGAGCTGGTGCTCGACCTGTCGGGCCTTCGGGCTCACTTTTCGGAGATCGTGGCCGCGGAGGACGTGAGCGCCTGCAAGCCCGATCCGCAGGGCTACAACCGGGCCCGCGCCGCGCTCGCGCTGGCGCCCAACCGGTGCGTCGTGATCGAAGATTCGCTTCCCGGTCTCGCGGCGGCGCGGGCGGCCGGCCTTCGCTGCGCGATGCTGGCCACCTCGCACGGCGAGCAGGACTGCACCGCCGCGGATGCCGTCTGGCAGAACTTCACCGGCCACGCTCCCGGCGACCTGCCGTGGCCCCATGCCTGAGCTCGACCTGAGGCTCGACCGCGCTCGGCTCGACCGGGTGCGCCACGGCGCCACCCTGGTGGTCACGCAACCCACGGTGCTGCGCGTGAGCGGGCCGGGCGCGCTGGCCTGCCTCCAGGGGCTGCTCACCAACGACCTCGAGCGCCCGGGTGACGGCAGCCTGGTTTATGGGGCGCTGCTCACGCCCAAGGGCATGATCGTGGTAGACGCCTGGGTGCTCCGGCAGGGCGACACCCTCACTCTCATCATGCCCCACTCGGCGCGCGTGGCCGCGCTCGAGCTGTTCACCCGGCAGCTCCCGCCTCGGCTCGCGCGCACCAGCGATCTCACCGGCGAGGCCACCGTCGCCTGGCTGCTCGGCGGGCACGGGTTCCAGGTGCTGGCCAAGTCCGGCGTGGGCGCCCCCGAGTCGGCGGGCCGGGTGGTGGCGGTGGGCGGCGACTTGAGCCCGGTCGCGGTGGCGCTGGCCCCCGAGTCGGCGCCGTTCGTCGCGATCGCGGCGGGGCTCACGCCGGCGGTCGAGCCGGTCATCGAGCGCCTGACCAGGGCCGGCGCGCTCCGCGGCGACGAGAGCGACCTTCACGCCGCCCGGCTCCTCTCGGGGTGGCCTGCCCTGGGCGTCGAGATCGACGAGCGCACCCTCCCACAGGAAGTGCGCTATGATGAGATCGGCGGCGTGTCCTATACCAAGGGCTGCTACACCGGTCAGGAGACCGTCGCTCGTGTCCACTTCCGGGGCCACACCAACCGCGAGCTTCGCGGCCTGCGCTGGACCGCCCCGGAGCCGCTCGAGGGCCGCGCCATCGTGTATGGTGAGAAGGAAGTCGGCAGCGTGCGCTCGACCCTCACGCTGGAGGATCGGGTGCTGGGGCTGGGACTGCTGCGGCGCGAGGTCGAACCTGGTGAGACGGTCACCGCCGGCGGCCGGCGAGCGACCGTGGTAGCGCTGCCGTTCGGCGCGGACGAGGTGGACGGATGAGGCACTCCAGTGGCCCCTCCCCATGTCCACCCAGCCGCCCGGTTGACCTGTCCCGATGCTCGGGTGCGAGCGGATTGAGGAGGCCGGAGGCGGCTAGGGGTTGGCGGGGCCTGCCCAGCCGCCTCCGGCCTCCTCAATCCGCTCGCACAGGGCAACGTTCGCACGATCGCGCAAACGAACGGGCCCCGGAACCCGGGGCCCGCTCCGACCGTGGGACCAGCGGCTTACTTCTTCGTGGTATCCCGGGCCATCGTGGAGTCGGACGACATCGAGCTGCTGTCGTGCGACATGCTCATGCCCGTGTCGGTCGCGGCAGGGGCCATCGCGGCGGTATCGGCCGCCGGCGCGGCTTCCTTCTTCGGACCGCACCCAACCATCACCAGTGCGGCAGCCAGCATCATGGTCTTCTTCATTGTTGCTCCAGATATGCTAGGGTTTGGCACTACGCCTACCACGAGCACCACTGTAGCCCACGGTACGGCGCCGAACCTAAGCGGAGCGCCTTGTTTGTCAAGCCGGTCGCGCCATTTCGGCCCCGGATGTCTGCCTGCAAAATGATGCACCACAACGAGTTTCGTAACCATCGCCAACCCGGGCTGGCGCCGGCCGGCCGTGACCGTCCCGGCTGCCGCCCTGACTTCCATTCACGCCTGACGATCGGCACCAGATGAGCCCCACGACCCTGCCCCGCACCCTCGGTGACCTCAAGAACAGTCCCTGGGCCGACCCGCCGCTCCGCGGGCGGACCGTCCGCGACGAGATCCGGGCCAACCTGCTCGCCCGCCTGGATCAGGGCGGGACGCTGTTCCCCGGCATCGTGGGCTACGAGGACACCATTCTGCCCCAGATCGTGAACGCCCTCCTGGCTCGGCACCACTTCATCCTGCTGGGGCTCCGCGGTCAGGCCAAGAGCCGGATCCTGCGCGAGCTGGCCGGCCTGCTGGACGAGCGGATTCCCACCGTGGCCGGCAGCGAAGTGAACGACGACCCGTTCGCCCCGATCTCCAAGTTCGCGCGCGAGCGGCTGGAGGAGTGCGGCGACGCCACCGCCATCGCCTGGCTGCGCCGCGACCAGCGCTACGTCGAGAAGCTGGCGACCCCCGATGTCACCATCGCGGACCTGATCGGCGACGTGGACCCCATCAAGGCCGCGCGCGGGGGGCACCTGCTGAGCGACGAGCTCACCATGCACTTCGGCCTGCTGCCCCGCGCCAACCGCGGCATCTTCGCCATCAACGAGCTGCCCGACCTGAGCGGCAAGGTCCAGGTGGGCCTGTTCAACATCATGCAGGAAGGCGACGTCCAGATCAAAGGCTACCCGGTGCGGCTGCCGCTGGACGTGCTCCTGGCCTTCACCGCCAATCCGGAGGACTACACCGCGCGCGGCAAGATCATCACCCCGCTCAAGGACCGGATCGGCTCCGAGGTCATCACCCACTACCCCCGCACCGTCCAGCTCGGCATGGAGATCACCGCGCAGGAGGCCTGGGTCGAGCGCGGCGGCAAGCCGCTCGACATCCCCGACTTCGTGCTCGAGGTGATCGAGCGCGTCGCCTTCGAGGCCCGGGAGGACAAGCGGGTGGACAAGCGCTCGGGCGTGAGCCAGCGCCTCCCGATCAGCGTGCTGGAGAACGCCGTCTCCAACGCCGAGCGGCGGGCGACCACGCTGGGCGAGGACCGCATCGTCCCCCGGGTGAGCGACGTCTACGCGGCGGTCCCCTCCATCACCGGCAAGCTCGAGCTGGAGTACGAGGGCGAGCTCCAGGGCGGCGACACCATCGCCAGAGAGCTGATCCGCCGCGCCGCCGGCAAGGTGGTGGAGGACCGGATGGGCGGCGCCGACCTGTCCAAGGTCGTCGCCTGGTTCGACCAGGGCGGCGCGCTCAAGGTCCCCGGCGACGAGAAGTCCGAGCTCTGCTTCCAGGGCTTCAGCGTGGTGCCGGGGCTGGTGGACGCGGTGGTGGAATTCGGCCTCACGCCGCGCACCGATCACGCGCGCGCCGTCGCCGCCTGCGAGCTGCTGCTCGAGGGCCTGGCAGCGCAGAAGCGGATCAGCCGGAGCGAGGAGCTGGGCTACACCCGGATGAAGCCCGAGCGGCGGGAGCCGGGGTACGGGAAGGGCGGGATCTCGTTCGGGTAAAGCGACGGAAGGACGGGAGGACGGAAAGACGGAAGGACCAGCACACCACACGAGGTCACCGAGCCCTCATGGTGTGCTGGTCCTTCCGTCCTTCCGTCCTTCCGTCCTTCCGTCCTTCCGTCCTCCCAGCGCCGTCCCGACCTCCTGACGCCGCAGGCGCAGCTCTTTCCCCAGCCGATCGCACATGATCTCGCACAGCCGCAGCACGTCCCGGTCGGCCAGCTGGTAGTGCACGAACAGGCCGTGCCGGCGGCGGCTGACGAACCCGGCCGTCA
>DASSMN010000402.1:0-4296 GCA_035688885.1 Gemmatimonadales bacterium | reverse complement strand
CGATCCTCCAGTCGTTCGGCCCCGAGCACGAGGCGCTCGAGGGGCAGATCAAGGACGGCCCTTACTCCAACAACGTGGTGCCGATCTCCGGAACGTTCAGCGTCAGCGCGTGGGACAAGGGGAGCGTCCGGGACTCGGTGCAAGGTGCCGCCGAGTTCGTCACCCGCGATGGGGCGCGCTGGAAGGCGGTGCTCGACCGGGTGCAGACCCAGGACGTCCCGCATCACCCGAAGTTCGGCGGCGTGATCATGGGCCTGTACTACCACGGCGCGACGGGCGTCCACACGCCACTGGTGCCCACGATCAACAGCGCGGTGGCACTCTGGTCCATCGCGCACCTCTATCGCAACGGGGAGCTGGTTTCGGACAGCGCGTACGTGCACGTGATGCTGCTGTCGCACACGCGGCGAGCCAAGGACTACGCGCTCGAGTGCTGGGACTGCTCGAAGAATCCGGTGGACGAGCTGCAGCTCCAGATCACGCCCGGGCCGGGGCAGCCCAAGTTCGACGCGCCGGGCGGGTTCCTGTTCGTCAACTGGGAGAAGTCGGAGGCGAAGGGGCCGGGGTACTGAGGCTGTAGGGGGCACCCCGTCAACCGGCAGTCGCGTGCTTCGGCTCTTGACCCATCCTCGGAGCCGAGCGTAAGCTCGGCTCATGACCAGTCCAGCCCGGCTCATCACCGCCGAAGAGCTCTCCAATTATCCGGACCCCCGGCGTTATGAACTGGTCCGGGGCATCCCGCGCGTCTCTGAGCCGCCGGGCGGCCTGCACGGACGGATCGCGCTCAAGCTCGGGGCCAGGCTCGATGAGCACGTGACGCGGCTCGGACTCGGGACCGTACTGGTCGAGGCCGGTTACTTGCTCGAGCGAGCGCCCGACACGGTCCGCGGGCCCGACGTCTCCTTCCTCAGTGCCGCACGCCTTGCGCCCGATCGGATCCCCGAGCAGTTCATCGCGGGATCGCCGGATCTGGCCGTCGAGATCCTCTCGCCCGGTGACCGCTGGGCCGAGGTCGAACAGAAGGTCGCCGACTACCTCGGCGCCGGCACTCGCCGGATATGGTTGATAGACCCTCGCGAGCGACGCGTGACGGCGCGGTATCCCGATCGACCCTCACGGGTGCTCACGGAAAGCGATACGCTCGACGGCGAAGAGGTGGTTCCAGGATTCGCTCTCGAGCTCGCTCTGCTGTTCGGAACCCCCTGACTCCACGCGATGTGGTGCCGCACGTCCCAATGCTGGTGCGCGGGCGCCCCCATCCTGGGCGCGCAGTCCTCGCCGAGCCAAGCCGGCGTGAGACCCGCCCGGCCCCTCCTGCGTATCTCCTTGAGACCGGCCTCGAGCACCCGCCGCCCGGCGGCTGAGCCAGGCCACGCACAGGGGAGGCGCACATGGACAAGCCCACGGTTGGAAACTGGTGTCGGCTGGCGGTGGCGGCCGTGTCCCTGGCCGGCCTCGCGGCATGCGGCGGCAATGGCGGCACGACCGCGCCGGACGGCGCCCTCCAGGACCTCGCCGGCCAGTACCAACTGGCGACCAGCGACAACACCGCCATACCGGTCAACATCCTGTTCGACAACTGCGAGGACATCCAGGTCCGGTCCGGCGCACTGCAGCTGAACGACGACGGCAGCTGGCAGATGCTGATCCACGTGCTCGACCCGCAGGGCAACGCGCGCGACGAGACGGACCAGGGGCAGTTCTCGCGGTCGGGCAACCGGCTGCAGTTCCAGTCGGCCGACTACGGCGACCAGTTCCGGGGCGAGCTCCAGCCGCCGCTGGTGCACCTCTACTACGATTGGTGCGGCGAGGGGAGCGCGGACGCGGAGTTCGGGTTCACCTCGAACTGAGACCGGAGCCGGCCAAGCCCGGCGGTTCACCGCCGGGCCGGATGCGGGAACAGCTCAATGCGAGAACGCCGGTCCCGCCTCGTAGGTAGCCGTATGCGTGATGCGGGTGAGGCTCCCGCCGGTGGAGCTGTTCATGGTCCAGATCTGCGACTGCCCCGACCGATTGCTCTCGAAGGCCAGCCGGGCCCCGTCCGGCGACCAGGTCGGCGCGCCGTTGTAGCCGCCGGCGTAGGTGAGCCGCTTGAAGGTGGACGTGCTCATCGCGTACACGTAGATCTCCCACGCACTGCTGCCCGCGATCTGCTTGCCGTAGGCGATCTTCTTCCCGTCGGGCGACATGGCCGGACGGCCGACGGGCGTGTCGCCTAACCCCGACACCCCATACTGCCAACCGTTGGTCGGGTTGACCAGATTCAGGTGCCTGCCATCCCCGTCCAGGTAGAGAATCCGCTCGCCACCCGGCTCATATGACGGGTAGCTGCCCTGGGCCGGAATGATGCTGCCGTAGCCATTCTCATAGGTCACGAGCTTCATCGTGCCGGTGGCCGGCTCCAGTGTCGCCAGGTAGGGCTTGCCCGAGATCGCCACCGTCACCACCAGGTGCGCGCCGTCGGGCGACCACGCCGGCATGCTCATGTGATACGGCGACGGCGTCGCCAGGGCCCAGTGCTTGTTGCTGCCGTCCGCATTCATCACGTAGATGTCATCGTGGCTGCTGTTGGTCTGGGCATTCCAGCGCCGCCGGACCAGGGCGATCCGCTTGTTGTCCCAGGACCAGGCAGGATAGTTCTCGTCGCCGGACCACGTGGTCAGGTGGACCAGGTTGTTCCCGGCCTGATCCATGGTGTAGAGATCCGGCTGACTCGCGTTCCGGAGGGATACGAACACGATACGGGGCGATGTCAGCGCGGCAAGTTCGCCGGGGCCGGCCGGCGTCACCGCTGAGCTCGGCGTAGCGTCGGGGGCCAGCGGGTCGGCGGTGTCCCCGCAGGCGGCGAGGGCCAGGGCGGCCACGGCCAGGGAAAGGCCGGGCAGCGCGGCTCGAAAGCTGGGGGTGAGCATCCGTTCTCCTCGGGACCCGGGGTCCCGGTGCAGGTCGTCGGGGCGGTGCGCGTGAACGGAGGCCAGTCTAGGAGGGGCGGTCACCCGGGAATCACCCTCGAATCACCGCGGCTTCCGGAGCCTCGAAATGGGCGCATGGTGACGGGCAGGCCCAGGCCCGCCCTCCTCGTGCTCCCCTCCCCCGCTTATCCTCAGGAACCTGCGCACTCCCCCTACCCAGGCACCCACCGTGTCCGATCTCGGCCCCCTCCTCGAACCCGACCTCGTCGCCGCAGCCGGCATGACGAGCGGCGAGGGCCTGGTCCTGCTCACCGGCGCCAGCGGCTACGTGGGCGGCCGGCTTTGCCGAGCGCTCGAGGCCGCCGGCCAGCCGCTCCGCTGCCTGGCCCGCCAGCCGGAGTACCTCCGGCCCAAGGTGGCGTCCACCACCGAGGTCGTCGCGGGTGACGTGCTGGAGCCCCACAGCCTCGCCGGCGCCTTCCGCGGCGTGGACACCGCGTACTACCTGATCCACTCGATGGCCGCATCCGACGATTACGCCGAGCGCGATCGCCAGGGTGCCCTGCACTTTGCGCAGGCGGCCAGAGAGGCGGGGGTGCGCCGCATCATCTACCTGGGCGGCCTCGGCCATGGCAGCCGGCTGTCGCCCCACCTAGCGAGCCGGCAGGAAGTCGGGCGGGTGTTGCGCGACTCGGGCGTTCCCACGATCGAGTTCCGCGCGTCCATCGTGATCGGCTCGGGCAGCCTGTCGTTCGAGCTGGTGCGCGCGCTGGTGGAGAAGCTGCCGGCGATGGTCACGCCCAGGTGGGTGGACACGCTGACGCAGCCCATCGGCATCGAGGACCTGATTGCCTACCTGGTCGCGGCGCGCCAGTCTCCGCTCGAGGAGAGCGTGATCTACGAGATCGGCGGGCCCGACCGGGTGTCCTACGGCGACCTCATGCGGGAGTACGGCCGGCTCCGCGGGCTCAAGCGGCTGATGGTGCGGGTGCCGCTGCTCACGCCGCGGCTCTCGAGCCTGTGGCTGGCCCTGGTCTCGCCGGTGTACGCGCGGGTGGGCCGCGAGCTGATCGAGGGACTGCGGAACCCGACCGTGGTCACGGACGGACGGGCCCTGCGAGACTTCGACGTCCGGCCCCGCGGGGTCCGCGACATCCTGGCGCGGGCGCTGGCCAACGAGGACTCGGGCTTCGCCGCCACCCGCTGGTCCGATGCGCTCAGCTCCCAGCGCGCGCCCCGGCACTGGGGCGGTGACACCTTCGGCTCCCGCCGGGTGGACTCGCGCGCGGTGTGGGTGCAGCAGAGCCCCGAACAAGCGTTCCGGCCGATCGCCCGGATCGGCGGCACGGCCGGCTGGTACTACGGCAATTTCCTGTGGCGCTTG
>DASSMN010000514.1:0-5820 GCA_035688885.1 Gemmatimonadales bacterium | reverse complement strand
GCGGCGGCACCTCGACGAGCGGCTCGTCCCGGAGGATAGCGCTCGGATTGGCCACGGTCAGCAGCTCCGCCTGCGCGTTGCCGTCCAGCGCGCGCAGGAAATCGGCGCCTCCCGCGATGGTGCGGTCGTCGCCGTGGTTGTCGCCCGCCAGGATGTCGGCCAGCCCGGCGGCCACCAGCTGGCGGGCCCGCTGGCCCCGCGTCTGCGGCGAGTGCAGGGTGGTTGCATCCACCTGCATCCGGGCGCCGAGCGAGCGCCAGTAGGCCACCGCCTCCACGCTGCAGCTGCCGTAGCGCTCCGGGTGCGCCAGCACGGGGGTGAGCCCGGCGTCGCGGACCCGCGTGAGGGCGTTGGTCACCGCCTCCACCGCGACCAGGCGGGGAAACTCGACCAGGATGTAGCGGGTGCCGCCCAGGGTGATGCGGCGCATGCGATCGGGCTCGAGCGGCAGCGGCCGGTCGAGCATGACCTCCGCCCCGCGGTGGAGCCGAGGCATGGCCGGCGCCTCCGCCCGCAGGGCGGCAAAGGCGTCGTCATGCCGATCCGGCGGCGCATCCACGGTCTCGTTGGCCCGGAGGTGCGGCGTGAGACACACGTCGGTGATGCCGAGCTCCGCCATCCGCCGCAGCACGCCAACCGACTGCTCGACGGTGCGGGAGCCGTCATCGACCGCGGGAAGGAGGTGAGAGTGGAGGTCGATCACGTGCCGGGGCGTGCCGCCGGGAGCAGCGAAGTGGCGAAGGCATCGAGCTCGGCGGGGCCGGTTTGCGCCTGGGCCAGCAAGGCCAGCGTGATGAGCGCGTCGGCGGCCAGGAGGTCGAGCGCGACGGATCGGTCGCCCGGATGGGCCGCCACCTGCTCGAGCGCGCGGCCGCCCGCCCGCGCCAGCCGATCGGCGATCGGTGCGTTACCCGATTCCGCCACGGCGTAGTCCCGCACCCGGCCGCGCAGGGCCGCCGGTGCGGCCGCGGTGTGCCGGTCCAGCCACGAGTCGAGCGTCACGCCCCGCCGCCGTTGAGCCAGGTAGAGACGAGGTCCAGCGTCGCCGCCCGAGCCGCCGCCAGCTTGGAAGGGTCGCCTGCCCCGGCGGACGCAAAGTGGGGGCGGCCCCCGCCCTTCCCGCCGCTCAGGGCCGCGATCCGGCTGACCAGGTCACCTGCCTTCCGGCCGGCGCTTACCAGATCGTCGGTCAGGGCCACGTGAATGGCGCCCCGTCCGGCGGTGCTGAAGAGCACCAGCACCGCATTGCGCTTGCCTTCGCGGAATCGGTCGGCGATCTGGGCCACTTCTCCGCGGTCGTCGCTGGTCGTGTCCGCGATGGTCACTCGCACCCCGCGGACATCGGCCTCCTGGCCGCTGATGCTCGCCCCGCCACCAGACCTGAGCGCCTCGGCCAGGCGCGTTTCCAACTTGTGGCGCTCCTCCAGCAGCTGCTCGATGCGGCGCGCCACGTGCTCCGGCTGCGACTTGAGCGCCTCCGCGACCTGCGCCAGCCGCTCCTCCAGCTCGCGCACGGCGCGGAGCGCGCCGGTGCCGGTGACCGCCTCGATCCGCCGAACGCCCGCGGCCACGCCGGTCTGCCCGGAAAACCGGAAGCTTCCGATCTGGCCGGTGCTGCGCACGTGGGTGCCGCCGCACAGCTCGATGGATGGGCCCATCTGCACGACCCGGACCCGGTCACCATACTTCTCCGAGAAGAACGCCATCGCGCCGAGCGCCAGGGCATCGGGATAGGCCATCTCCCGGGTGCTGACCGGGTCGTTGGCCAGCACCCGCTGGTTCACTTCGTTCTCGATGGCGTGCAGGGTGGCCGAATCGATCGGCCCGTGGTGCGAGAAGTCGAACCGGAGCCGGTCGGGCTGGACCAGCGACCCCTGCTGGCGCACGTGGGTGCCGAGGTGCTTCCGCAGCGCGTGGTGCACCAGGTGCGTGGCGCTGTGATTGCGCTCGATGTCGTGACGGCGGGGCGCATCCACCGCGGCCCGCACCAGGTCGGGCTCGAAGGCTTCCGCGAACTCGCCGCTGACCACCGTGCCCTTCGCGTCCTTCCGCACCGCATCGACCGGCAACGACCAGTCCGCCCCCCGCACCGCCCCCACGTCGCTCACCTGACCGCCCGATTCGGCGTAGAACGGGTTCTCGCGCAGCACCAGATCGACCCGCGGGCCCTCCTGGCGGAAGGCCAGGATGTCCGTCTCCGCCTCGGTGGCCTGGTAGCCCACGAATTTCTGCTTCCCGCGCTTGACGCTCCGCCACTTGCCGGCCTTGGAGGTGTGCACGGCCGGGCTCGCCGTGGTCTTGCCCGATTGTCGCGCGGTCCGGCTTCGGGTCCGCTGGCCTTCCAGCGCCCGCTCGAAGCCCGCGGTGTCCACCGCCACGCCGCGCTCCTCCGCGATGATGGCGGTGAGATCGATGGGAAAGCCGAACGTGTCGTACAGCTTGAACGCCTCGTCGCCCGAGATCTCCCCGGCGCCGGAGGCGAAGATCTCCTCCAGCCGGCGGAGCCCGCCCTCGATGGTCTCGAGGAACCGATGCTCTTCGGTCTCGGTGACTTCGCGGAGGTAAGCGGCCTTGGCCTGGAGCTCCGGATAGACGTCGCCCATCTGCGCCACGACGATCTCCGTGAGCGGGGCGAGCGTGGGCTCCCGGCGCCCGAGCAGCCACGCGTGTCGCACCGCGCGGCGAAGGATGCGGCGGAGCACGTAGCCCCGTCCCTCGTTGCTGGGATAGACGCCGTCAGCCAGCAGGAAGCTCACCGCGCGCGCATGGTCCGCCAGCACGCGATACGACCCCCGCTCCGCGGAGGCGCGATCGTACGGACGGCCCACCAGCATGCCCACCCGGTCAATGAGCGGCTGGAACACGTCGGTGTGAAAGTTGTCGTCCTCGCCCTGCATGACGGCCGCGATGCGCTCGAGACCCGCGCCGGTGTCCACCGACGGCTTGGGAAGCGGCGTGAGCGTCCCGTCCGCCGCGCGGTCGAACTGCATGAACACCAGGTTCCAGATTTCGAGGAAGCGACCTTCTTCCGCCAGCTGCTCGAATTCCGCCTGCGGGATCACCTGGGCTTCGCTCGCGGCGCCGTGCCGCTCGGCGGTCCACTCGAGATCCACGTAGATCTCGGTGCACGGCCCGCACGGCCCGGTATCGCCCATCTGCCAGAAGTTGTCCTTGTCACCGAGCCCGTAGATTCGATGGTCCGGCAGCCCCGCCACCTCGCGCCAGTGGGCGCGCGCCTCCTCGTCAGTGTGGTGCACGGTGACCCGAAGCCGACCGGCCGGAATGCCGAGGTATCTCGGGCTGGTCACGAACTCCCAGGCGTACGCGATCGCATCGCGCTTGAAATAGTCGCCGAAGGAGAAGTTCCCCAGCATTTCGAAGAACGTGTGGTGCCGCTTGGTATGGCCCACCTGCTCGAGATCGTTGTGCTTGCCACCGGCCCGGACGCACTTCTGGCAGGTGGTGGCCCGGACGTGATCCCGCTGCTCCTGCCCCAGGAAGGTGCGCTTGAACTGCACCATCCCGGCGTTGGTGAACAGGAGCGTGGGATCGTCCGCGGGCACCAATGACGAAGAAGGCACCTCGCGGTGCCCCTTGGCGACGAAAAAGTCGAGGAATAGGCGTCGGATCTTGGCGGACTGCATGGGGGGAAAATATAGAGGCAGGCGGACTTAGGGGCCATGGCCGGTGGCGTCGAGCACCGCCGGCCGACCTCGACGCCGCCGACGTGAGGTCCTGCCGCTGCCCGGGACCGTCGAAGGGCAGCCTGGGATCTGTGAGAACCTGCTCTATGACGAGAGCTCGACGGCACCTCGTCCGTCCACCCCTCAGGCTTTGGAGGCGGACTGGTTGACGATCCGGCTGACGAGCTCGGTGATGTCCCGCCCCGCGAAACCCCGACGCGCAAGGTAGGCCAGCACACGGCGGCGCTTGACCGGCCGCGGCAAGTCACCCAGCTGCCCGGCGCGCTTCGCGGCGAGCGCCAGCGGAACGCGGCTTCGGTCGCTGCCTTCCGGCCATTCGGCGCTCAGGGCCCGATCGATGAGGCCCCGCTCGACGCCCATGGCCATGAGATCGCGGGCGAGCCGCGCGGGCCCCCGGCCGCGCGCCGCGCGAGTCTGGACGTAGCTCTGAACGAAGGCCGCGTCGTCGAGCAGCCCCAGGCCCGACGCGCGCTCGACCGCCGCCTCCACCGCGGGCCGGGGGTGACCCTTCCGTACCAGGCGGCGGCCCAGGTCCGCCCGGGCAAACGAGCGGCGCTCCAGAGCGCGGAGCAAGGTTCGGAACGCGGCTTCGGCGTCGGCGGCCGCGGTGAGCCGCTCGTGCATGACCCCGTCCACCGCGCACCCGACCGCCAGGCCGGCCGCCCGGGCCAGCTCGGCGGGCACCGCCCCGAACCGGACCCCGTCCAGATCGACCCGCAGGGTTCCCGGCCGGCGCGGATCCGGCTCGAGCGCGGTGAGAACCGGCAGGGTCACTCGTCGTCGTCCGCGGCGCCGCCGGCGCCGGCACCCGCGCCGGCATGCATGCCGAGCAGCTCCTTGACCTTGCTCTCCACCTCCGCCATGAGCGGCGGGTTGTCGCGCAGGAACAGCTTGGCGTTCTCCCGGCCCTGGCCGATCCGCTGATCGCCGTAGGAGTACCAGGCGCCCGACTTCTGGATGATGTTGGCCTCGGAAGCGAGATCCACCAGCAGCGAGGTGTGGCTGATGCCTTCGTCGAACATCACGTCGAACTCGGCCTGGCGGAACGGCGGGGCGACCTTGTTCTTGACCACCTTGACCCGGACGTGGTTGCCGATGACGGTCTCGCGCTCCTTGACCGGGCCGATCCGGCGGATGTCGAGTCGAAGCGAGGCGTAGAACTTGAGCGCCTTGCCGCCGGTGGTGGTCTCGGGGTTGCCGAACATGACGCCGATCTTCTCGCGGAGCTGGTTGATGAAGACCACCGCGCAGTTGGAGCGGTTGATGGCGCCGGCCAGCTTGCGGAGCGCCTGGCTCATGAGCCGAGCCTGGAGACCGACGTGGCTGTCGCCCATCTCGCCTTCGATTTCCGCCTTGGGCACCAGGGCCGCGACCGAGTCGATGACCACTAGGTCCACCGCACCCGAGCGCACCAGGATCTCGACGATCTCGAGCGCCTGCTCGCCGGTATCGGGCTGCGAGACCAGCAGGTCCTCCACGTTGACGCCCAGCTTCTTGGCGTACTCGATATCGAGCGCGTGCTCGGCGTCGACGTAGGCGGCGACGCCGCCGGCCTTCTGCACGTTGGCCGCGAGGTGGAGGGTGAGGGTGGTCTTGCCGGAGGATTCGGGGCCGTAGATCTCGGTGATCCGGCCGCGGGGAATGCCGCCGACGCCGGTGGCGGCGTCGAGGTTGATGGCGCCGGTAGGAATGGCGGCCACCTTGACCCGCGCCGACTCGCTGCCCATGCGCATGATGGAGCCCTTGCCGAGCTGCTTCTCGATCTGGGAGATGGCAAGCCCGAGGGCCTTGCGGCGGTCGGCGTCCAGCCGGGTCTCTTCTGCGGCCATGGTGTCCTCTGCGTATTGTTGTGGCTGATTTTGCTACACCAGAGTAGCTATAGGCCAAGATAATACCGAAACATTGCCGAATCAATACTCAGTTAGTGACTCATTTCGCGCCATATCTCATCAGCACCGCCACGCGTCTTCCAAGTGCTCCACCCGGTAACGACCCCCGCGTTCCAGCCGCACCGACACCACGTCGAACCGGTACTCATCGCCGGGTCGCCCGTGCCGTTGCCGCCACACCTCGGCCACCCGGACGATGGTCCTCCGCTTGCGCCATCGCACGCTTT
>DASSMN010000510.1:0-6436 GCA_035688885.1 Gemmatimonadales bacterium | reverse complement strand
CAGCCGTAATCCGGCTCAGGCCGACGGGCGGCACTCGGGTGTTCGGCCCCGCTTCGCCACCACCGCCGGTGAGATGGACGTGGCCGTCGATGAGGCCGGGGATGACGCGGCGGCCCTCGAGATCCACCTCGTCCACGCCGAGTCCGCCGGGCAGTGCCGGCCGATCGGCGCCGGTCCACACGATGGTCTCACCGGCGACCAGCAGGTGGGCGCGCCCGCGCGGAGCGGGATCGTACAGCTCGCCGTTGGTGAGCAGGGTGAGCATGGGGGTCATCGCGCTCAGCTCAGCCGGAATCCCCCGACCGCCCCGGTCAGCCGCTCCGCCGCGTCGGCCAGGTGGCTGGCGCTGGTCGAGATCTCCTCGGTCGACGCGTTGAGCTGCTCCGCCGCGGCCGCGATCTCCTCGGCGGCCGCCGCGTAGTCTTCCGTCCCGGCCGACACCTCGCGCATGCGCCCGGCGATCCCCTCGATCAGGCCGCGCACCTCGCTGGCCGACGCCGAGATGCGGCGGGTCCACTCATCGTTCGCCTCGGCCTCGGTCGCGACGTTGCCCAGGCCCGCGGCCGCCTCGTGCGCCGCGTCCTTGGCGGCCAGGCCGCCCGCACCCAGGCGGATGAGGCGCTCGCGCGCGGTCTGCACCCGCTGCAGCACCACCTGCACCGTCTCGCTGGTGGACCCGGCCGACCGCGCGGCCTGCCCGGCCAGCTTGCGGACTTCCTCGGCGACCACGCTGAAGCCCTTGCCCTCCTCGCCGGCCCGCGCGGCCTCGATCGAGGCGTTGAGCGCCAGCATATGGGTCTGCTTGGCGATGGCCTTGGTCTGGGTGACGAACTTCTCGATCTCCTCGGACGCCGCCGTGAGCGCCTCCGCTTCGACCGCCGCCTGTTCCACCTCCTCGGCCAGCCGGGTCAGCTCGGCGGTGCTCGCGTCGAGCCGATCGCGGTGCGACCGCGCGAGCCGCGCCAGCGCCGCATTCCGCTCCGCGGCCTGGGTGGCGCCGGCGGCGAGCTCCTGGGCGATGTCGAGGATCTTCCCCGCGTCCTCCGCCGCCGCGCGCACCACCTGCGCCTGCTGGTTGGCCCGCTCGGTGAGGTCGCCGGTGGTGCTCGCGACCTCGGTGGTGGAGGCGGTCATCTGCTGGGTGGAGGCCGCGATCTGCTCCGACATCGCGGCCGCCTCGTGCGCGTGCTGCCGGATGGTGCCCACCAGGGTGCGAAGCTTCTCGAGCATCGCGGTGAGCGAGAGGCTGAGCTCGTCGCTCCCGGTATCGTCTTCCGCGGTGGTGCTGAGGTCGCCCTCCGCCACGCGGATGGCGACGCTGGCCGCGCGGCCGGTGGGCGCGAGGATCCGGACCCGCACCTGCCAGGCGATGAGCTGCTCCACGATCAGCGCGATGAGCAGGAAGATGAGCGAGGCGTTGAACACCTGCTCGGGTTCGTCCGCCGCGATGCCGCGCAGCAGGACCACGACCACGACGGTGAGGATCACCGCGGCCGCGAGGCCGATCAGGTGCAGGCGGACCACGAACTTCCGGCGCGCGGAGGAGGAAGACATGGGAACGATCGCAGGCTAGGGAAGTCGGTACGGCAAGCTACGGACGCCGCCCGGCGGATGGAAGGTCAAAGCAGCAGGCGAACCAGCCCGGCCGCCGCGCCGGCCAGGCCCACGCCCGCCAGCAGCACCGCCGCGCAGCCTTTCTTCTTTGCGGCCGCGGCATCGGTCTGGGCGCCGGGCGCGCCCCGGCCCGACTTGGCCGCGGCCGCGGTGTGATCCGCCGCCGCGGGCGCCGGCGCGGCGCTCGGCACCGCGCGGCCGGCCAGCGCGTCGGCGAACTCCCTCGCAGTGGCGAATCGCTCGGCGGGATCCTTGGCCAGCGAGCGGATGATCGCCGCTTCCACGTGCTCGGGGATCATCACCATGGGCCGGAGCGGCCGCGGCGGCCCCATGAACCGCCGCATCAGCGTGGCCTGCGGATTCGGGCCCTTGAACGGCGGCTCGCCGGCCAGCATCTCGTACACCACGCAGCCCAGGGCGAAGATGTCGGCCCGGCCGTCGATGGCCTTGTCGCCGCTGGCCTGCTCCGGGCTCATGTAGGTCGGCGTGCCGACGATCATGCCCGTGGCGGTGAGCTTCTCCGCCACCTCGCTCGCGGCGCGCGCCACGCCGAAGTCGGCCACCAGCACCTGGTCGCCGGCCAGCATGATGTTGTCGGGCTTGATGTCGCGGTGCACGACGCCCTGCTCGTGGGCGTAGGCCAGCGCGCTGGCGGTGGCCGTCGCGATGCGGAGCGCCTCGCCGGGCGGAAACTGCTTCTCCCGCTCCAGCCGCTCGTAGGCGTTCTCCCCCTCCACGAACGGCATGGTGAACCACAGCTGGCCCTCGGGCGTCTCGCCCGAGTCGAGGATGCTCAGGATGTGCGGGTGCTGCAGGCGGGCGGCCACCCGGATCTCGCGCTTGAAGCGGTCGCCGCCCACGGTGGAGGTCAGCTCCGAGTGGAGCACCTTGAGCGCGACCATGGTATCGGTCTTGAGGTCGCGCGCGAGCACGACGGAGGCCATGCCGCCTTTCCCGAGATCCCGGTCGAGGGTGTAGCGGCCGGCGAGTGCGGCTTGGAGCTGGGCGCGGAGCTCGGGCTTCATGGGATGACGGCAACCAGTCGTTGAAAGCGAGGTGCGGAGCGCAGCGGATCGGATGTCGTATAGCGGTTCCCGAGCGCGGCCTGCAGCGCGGCTCGGAGATCGGCCACCCGGGCTACTTCCCGACCGGCGTGTAGGAGAACTTCTGCCCGCCCACCGACGCCTCGTACATGAGGCCGCCTTTCGCCATGGTGACGATCGCGACCCCGTTTCGGTAGGCGAGATCGGCCGACGCGCGCGCGGTCAGCGCGACCGCCGAAGCCTGCGCGTCGAGCTTGAGATGGCCGAGCTTGAAGTTGTCGAGCGCCTGCCGGGTCTGGAAGAATACGATCTCGCTGTACGCCTGCCCGCCGAGCTGCAGGCCGATGCTCACCTGGGTGAGCGTCGACTTGCCCACGATGGCGCCGCCCTGGTACACCCAGCCCTTGCCGCGCGCCCCACCGATCCCGATGGCGCCCTTGCCGACCGTAGGGAACACGGCGTACCCCACGGCGTCGGAGAAGATCTTCTCCATGCCGGGGTCCTTCTCCTTGAACTTGGCGATGACGGGCGGTACGTCACCCTGCGCGCGCGCCAGGCTCGGCGGTGCAACCAGCAGGGTGGCGGCCAGGAAAACCAGGGCGCGCATGCGGGATGCGGAGCAACCAGGACTTGCCACGCAACACCTTGTGGAGAGGGGGGTTGTGACCGTCACAAGGATAGTGTCGGAGCCGGGGCGAGGGTAGGGCTCACCCTCAGGCGCTGTCCTGCACCAGCCGCAGGCTCGGCTTCCGCTCCCCCGCCAGCAGCTCCTCCACCGCCGGCGCCGAGAGCGCCGGCCAGAAGTGGTGTCCCTGTCCCAGCGCGCACCCCAGCTCGAGCAGCGCCGCCCGCTGCTCCGCCCGCTCGATTCCCTCGGCGATGGTGCGGAGCCGGAGCGTATCGCCCAGGCCGATGATCGCGCGGGCCAGCGCCGAGCGGTCGGCGCCCTGGCCCACCTCCTCGACGAACGGCTTGGCGATCTTGAGGATGTCGATCGGAAACCGCTGCAGGTAGCTCAACGAGGAGTACCCGGTCCCGAAATCGTCGATCGCGAGCCGCACGCCCAGCGCCTTGAGCTGCTGCAGCCGCTCGAGCACGGCGTCGGTCTGCTGCATCAGCACGCTCTCGGTGATCTCGAGCACCACCGCCGACGGCTCGACCCCGGACGAGTGCAGCGTCTGCCGGAGCGCCTCGGTGAGCCCGGCGCCCTGGAGCTGGCGGCCCGAGATGTTGACCGAGATCGAGAGCGGCAGGTCGGTGAACTTCTGCCGCCATTCGTGCACCTGCCGGCACGCTTCGCCCAGCACCCAGGCGCCGAGCTGCACGATGAGCCCGGTCTCCTCCGCCAGCGGTACGAAGTGCTGCGGCAGGAGCCGGCCGAACTGTGGGTGCTCCCAACGGAGCAGCGCCTCCACCCCGTAGATGCCGCCGGTCTGTAGGGTGACGATGGGCTGGTAGAACAGGGTGAGCTGGTTGCCCTCGATGGCCGCCCGGAGCGCGGCCTCCAGGTCCAGCCGCTCGCGAATGTCGGCGTACATCTTCGATTCGTACGTCGCCGCGCGGCCCTTCCCGTGGCGCTTGGCCGCGTACATGGCCATGTCGGCGTTGCGCAGCAGGTCGTCGGCGGTGTCGTTGGCGCTGGCGGAGGCGACGCCGATGCTCGCGGTCACCCGCACCTGATTGCCGCTGAGCGAGAACGGGTGCGACATCGCGGCGCTCAGGCGCTCCGGCAGCCCCTCGCGCCCGTCGGCGCCTTCGATCAGGATGGCGAACTCGTCGCCGCCCAGCCGGGCGACCGTGTCCGCGCTCCGCGCGCAGGCGAGGAACCGCTCCGCCGCCGCGATCAGCAGCCGGTCGCCTTCCGCGTGGCCCAGGCTGTCGTTCACCGTCTTGAAGTCGTCCAGGTCCAGGAACAGCACCGTGACGGGGCTCCCGCGCCGCTGGGCCAGCGCCAGCGCGTGGCTCACCCGGTCGCGGAACAGCGCGCGGTTGGCGAGTCCCGTGAGCGGATCGTGGAACGCCTGGTGGATGAGCTGCTCCTCCAGCCGGCGCCGCTCGCTCACGTCGCGGGTGTTGAGCACGATGCCCTTGACGGTCGAGTCGTGCAGCAGGTTGGTCGCCAGGATCTCGGCGTTGAGCCAGGAGCCGTCGGGCTGGCGGAAGCGCCACTCGACCGGGCCGGTGACGCCGGGCGTCTGGGTCGCGTCGCGGAAGAAGATGCTGGCCCGCTCGCGGTCCTCGGGATGGAGCAGATCGGTGAGCGACTGGCGCACCATCGCGGCGGGGTCGTAGCCGAACACCCGCGTGGCCGACGGACTCACGAACCGGACGGTGGCGTCCGGCCGGGTGACGATGATGACGTCGGAGGAGTGCTGCACCAGCGAGCGGAAACGGGCCTCGTTCTGGCGCGCCGCGTGGTCGGCCAGGAGCCGCACGTTCTCGCGTACCGTGAGCAGCTGGCGGAGCACCACCAACGCCGTCACCAGCAGCGCGCCGATGGCCAGGCCGCTGATCGGATCGGTCCACGGCCGGAGCGCCGCCACCAGCAGCAGCACGTACGTGGTCCCGACGGCGAGGTAGGGCAGGGGGCTGATCGGCTGGATCCGGGTGAACGGCACCGAGCCGGCGCGACGCGCCACCGGCCGGCGCCAATACAGCTCGCCGCTCCAGATCATCATGACGTAGCAGAACAGGAACACCACGTCGGCCCAGCTGGCGCTCCGGTTCCCGACCTGGAGCTGCACCAGGTTGAAGGTGAGGTCGCCCACCACCCCGACCGAGATCCCCGTGACCAGGAGGCCGAACGCCAGCCGGTTGCCGTCGATCGGCCGGCGAAGCAGCACGGTGGTGACGCCGAGCAGCACCAGCATGCTCACCAGCGGATAGGCGTAGGCCAGCAGCGTGACGACCATGCTGCTCTCCTGCGAGGCCGCGGCGGTGCGGACCGAGAAGAACCAGATCGCCACGCCGCCGCCCACCAGCACCATCGCCGCATCGAGCACGAACTTCCACCGCTCGAGGCGGGTGCGCCGCGCCAGCGGGAACGACAGCAGCGCGAACAAGGTGAGCAGCGAATCGGTGAGGTAGAACGGGTCGGCCCAGGACACGGTCGGGCTCTGGCTGAGCCAGAGCACGTACCAGGCGTTGATGGCGTTGCCGGTGAACACCATGAGCCCGCCGAGCGCCAGGAACCGCAGCGCCCGGCGCACGCCGGGGTCGAGCAGGTGGTTTCGCGAGCCCAGCCCGAACAGCGTGGCCACGCCGAGGTTGAACGGCATGAACGCGATGTTGCCGACCAGATCGCGTACCGCCGAGCTGCCCCAGTCGCTCTGCTCCCAGACGAAGTAGCCGGCCGCGTAGAGCGCCGTGAAGAACGTGACGGTGCCGATCGGCACCCACGAGCGGTTCCGGCGGGGCGCCGGCGCGGGTGACATCGGTGTGGCGGGGGGCGAAGCGGTCACGCGGTCATCTCCACCAGCTTCCTCGATCGGGATGGGAGACCCCTGGCGTGCGGCAAGCGTCAGGCCATGCCGCGGCGGCCAGGCACGGGCCGGGGCCGGCGGCAGAGGACGGTACCCTGAAGGCCGAACGCCTGTTCACCCACACGGGTGGTTCAGGGGCACGCTCAGGTTTGGAGGTTGGGGGGCAACGGACGATGTAAGTATACGAACGGGGACGCGGAGGGGAAGCGGGGGCCGGATGAGGGAAGCGGGTGAACCGGTAAGCTGTGAGCGGGAGCGGCATACCCGGGCTGATCGGTGTGCCGTTCCCGCTCGCTT
>DASSMN010000411.1:0-7700 GCA_035688885.1 Gemmatimonadales bacterium | reverse complement strand
GTGCGGGTCGCTCACGACCTGGCGGCGGAGGAAGGGATCCGTCGCCTTGCCGCGCCAGGCCTGGGCCCAGCCGAGGAAGACCCGCTGGTCGCCGGTGTAGCCGTCCAGGAGCGGCGCGGGCTTGCCTTGCAGAGATGCGCGGTAAGCGTCGAGCGCCAGCGTGAGGCCACCCAGATCGGCGATGTTCTCTCCCATGGTGAGCGCCCCGTTCACCCGGGCTCCGGGAATCGGCTCGAACACCGAGTACTGCTCGCCCAGCACCTTGGCGCGCGCCTCGAACTTGTCGGCATCTTCCCTGGTCCACCAATCCCGCAGCGCGCCGTCGGCGTCGATCTTGCGCCCCTGGTCGTCGAAGCCGTGGGTCAGCTCGTGGCCGATGACGCCACCGATCGCGCCGTAGTTGATGGCCGGGTCCGCCTCGGGGTCGAAGATCGGGGGTTGGAGGATCCCGGCCGGAAATACGATGTCCCGGAGCGAACCGTTGTAGGCATCGTTGGTCTGGGGCGTCATGCCCCAGCCGGAGCGATCGACCGGACCGAACAGCCGGCCCCGGTAGTAGGCCCAGTCGGCCGCGGCGGCCCGGCGAACGTCGCCGACGAGATCGTCGTCACGGATGACGACCGAGCCGTAGTCGCGCGGGTGGTCGGGATAGCCGACCTTGATGGTGTAGGTGTCGAGCTTCTCGAGGGCCTCGGCCTTGGTCGCCGGCCCCATCCAGTCGAGGTTCTGGATCCGGGTGCGGTAGGCCGCCTTCAGATTGGCCACCAGCTCCTCGATCTTGGCCTTGGTCTCCGCCGGAAAATACCGGGCGGTGTAGAGCTGGCCCGTGGCCCAGCCCAGGGTGCCGAAGGTGCCGAAGTAATCGCCCTCCAGGAAGTCGCCACCCCCCACCGCCACGACCGCACGCTTCCAGCGCGCCGGCAGCTCCCGCTGGCCGGACAGGGTTCGGCCCCGCAGCTCGAAATGCGCCTCGACGAACGGCGTCGAGAGAAAGGGCGCGGCGTGGTCGAGGATGTGAAAGGCCTGCCACGCTCGCAGCGTCTCGAGCGGGGTGGCTGCATAAATACCGGCCAGCTTGGGGAAGGCCGTCTTCTCGGCCACGATAACCCGCCGCACCTTGGCGAGTCCCGCCTCATCCAGGAAGGCGCGCCAGGCGAAATCCGGCGCGGCGGCCGCCAGCTCCGCAGGGGTCATCGGGTTGTAGGTAGCCACCGGATCGCGCTGCTGCTCCTTGGTCCAGCTCGCGTCGGCGACCCTGGTCTCGAGCCCGACCACGTCCGCCGCGCGTGCCGCCGCAGCGGGCCAGGCCGCCAGCTCGAGCAGCTTTTCGACGTAGGCCAGGTATCTGGCTTTCTGGGCCGAGAAATCGGGCTTCAAATAGTAGTCCCGGTCGGGCAGGCCGAGCCCGCCCTGGCTCAGGTACACAGCGTAGTGCTTCGGGTCCTTGAGGTCCACCTCGGTGGCGAGGTTGAACAGGCTGGCCTCGAAGTCCGAGGTGCTGTGACCCATCAGCGCCGCCAGCGTCTCCCGTGACCGCGCGTGCCGCAACCGGTCAAGGTCCGCCGCGACGGGCTTAATGCCCGAGGCGTCGATCCGCCGCTCATCCATGAATGCCTTGTAGAACGCGCCGACCTTGCCCTGAACGTCGGCGGGGGAGCGTCCCGCGCCGGCGGCCGCCGCTTCCATCAGCCGATGGAGCCGTGCTTCGGTCGTGTCGCTCATCACCCAGCGCAGCGAATAGGATGGCTTGTCCGCGGGAATGGCGGTGCGGTCGAGCCAGCCGCCGTTGGCGTAGCGGAAGAAGTCGTCGCCGGGCCGGGTCGAAGGGTCGGCCCCGGCGGTGTCGTAGCCCCAGGCTCCGTACCACGGGTGGGCGGGATCCGCCTGCGCGCCAAGTGGTCCTGCGAACCCACCCATGAGAAGGGTGATGACACCCGCCTTCACTCCGGTCCACCGCGGCATCCCAGGGTCCTCCTCGTCAACTCCGTAGACTCAACCTGTGGCCGCCCGCCCGCTGCTGCAGTGGCCGCACACGATCACCCGGCCTCCGCCGGCCCGATATCCACCGCGATGCCGCGCCACTTGCCCTGGGCGAACCGCAGCGCGCTCAGGGTGAAACGAGTCGCATGTCCGGCGAGGATCGCGAGCCAGATGTGCATCGGCTGCAGGGTCCCGGTCGCCTGAATCACGAAGCAGATGCCGAGCGGCAGGAGAATCTGGGACAGGATCGAGATGTACAGGGGGCTCTTGGTGTCCCCGGTGCCCTGGAGCCCGCCGGTGTAGGTCAGGGCCGCCGAGATGAAGAGGCCCGAGACGCTCAACACCCGGAGCAGGCCGGTCGCAATCTCGAGCACCGCGGCCTCGTGAATACCGAAGATCGCGAGCAGCTGCTGCGGGATGAGGAAGAACAGCAGCCCGACCGTCACCGCGACGGTCATGCCGATCCGGGCCGCCACATGGACCGCGGCCGCGGCCCGGTCCGGCCGATGCGCGCCCAGGTTCTGTCCCGCGACCGCCGCGGCGGCGCCCATGAGGCCGATCGAGGTCCAGGTGACGAACGAGAACAGCTGGGTGTAGCACACGGCGTAGGCCGCCTGCGCCGCCGCGCTTTGCGCCAGCGATCCGATGAAGGAGAGCAGGAACACGCCGCCGATGTTCATGGCGATGCCCTGGAACCCGGCTGGGAGCCCAAACCGGAACAGCTCGCGGATGATACTCCAGTCGGGCCCGAATCCCTGGTCGCGGGGGAACCGTACCACCCAGCCTCCCCGCCAGAGCCGAAGGATGGCGTAGCCGGCTACCAGGCCCGAGGCCAGCGCAGTTCCCATCGCGGCTCCGGCGGTCCCGAACGACGGGATCGGCCCCAGGCCGCGGATCAGCACCACGTTGAATACGATGTTGAGCGCGGTCATCCCGAAGCCGAGCAGCATCGGCGTTCGCGCATCGCCGGCGGATCGAAGCGCGCCGGCGACCATGAAATAGACCAGCATGCTTGTGCTGGTGAGGAACATGATGCGGAGGAACGGGAGCGCCTGGGCCTGCACCGCGGGCGCCGCATTCACGAAGTCGAGCAGCGCGGGCGCCAGGAGAAACCCGACCGGCGCCATGACCAGCAGCGCCAGCCCGATCGCCGCGATGCAGGCCTGGTAGACCACCCGATTCACCTTGTCGGGCTCTCCCGCGCCGGCGAATCTCGCCACCAGTACGCTCATGCCGATGAAGATGGAGGTGACAAAGATGAAGATCGCGAGGAACACCTGGTTGGCCACCCCGATGGCGGCGTTCCCGGTGTAGCCGATGATGTGGCCCACCAGCACCTGGTCCACCAGGCTCTGCATTCCGCCGATGATATTGACCAGCAGGGTAGGCCAGGCGAGCCGCCAGACCGCGGCGGTGAGCGGGCCTTCGACGATGCCGCGATCGTATCGCGCGGCGGGCGGGTGGGTCATGGCAGGGCAATTTAGCCGGGTGGGCCCCGGCCAGAATGGACGTCCTGGAAGCGACGCCCATCGTTGCCCTGCCGCTCATGGACTCCGAGCCGGGCCGGGGACGCTGGCCCCGGCCCGATGGCCACTCAATCGTTCTCCGCGACCTTGCTCCGGGCCACGGCCGTGCTGTCGAGCCCGATCTCCTTGGCCGCCGCCCGCGCGTTCAGCAGGTGGTCCTGCACGATCGGCAGCGCATACGCGGCCATCTTCCGGACCGGCTCCGAGCGCGCCGAGTCGATCGCAGCCTTGAGGCCAGCGGCGTCCTTGGTGTGGCCCTTGATCATGGTGATCATGTACTCCCGGTCGAACTCCGACCGGCCGGCCTGCCGAAGTCCGATGACCTTGCTCTGCTGCGCCGCCGCGAGCGCCGGCGTGAAGCGGAGGCCATGCTTGTGGGCCAGGTCGGTCCACTGCTTCTGAAGCTTCTCATGGTCGATCGCCATCTTCTCGCCGAATTTCTTCACCATCTGGTTGGTGGCGCGGCGCTCGGCGAGCTGACCGAGCTGGACCTCCATCATGTTGTCCGCGGCCTGGTGGCGGACGAACTGGCCGTCGGCCTGAACGCTGTCGTTGGGCGGGGTCGCGGGAGCTTGCGCCCGCGCGGCGGCCGGGAGGGACGCGCACAGGAGCGAGGCGAGGGCAAGCACTGGGAGTGGTCGTGACATGTGACTGCTTCCTTGCGGTTCTGGATCTCAGTGGCCCCGCCGAGCGCGAGGCTCCGGCCGGCCGCTGAACGCGGCCGTGCCGACCGAATGGGATATCACACCGGCTCATGCTCAGGGCTGCGACGTGCGTCACCCGATCGGGCACCGGGCAGCGGAGGCATCTAGATTCCTGAGCTTGTGCAACCACACGGGATGATCCATGGCCGTCGATCAGGAAGTTGCCTTTCCCACCCTCGCCCCCCACGACCTGTCCGCGCTCGCCGAGCGGGGCCGCGAGCGCCGCGTCCGTGCCGGCGACGTCCTCTATTCGGTGGGGGACACGTCGGCGAGGTTCTTCGTGGTGCTCGAAGGCGAGATCGAGGCCATCGACGGTATCGACGCCAACGCGTCCAGAGTGGCAACCATCGGCCCGGGGCAGTTCACCGGCGAGGTCTCGACCCTCTCGGGACGCGCGGCGCTGGTCACCGTGCGCGCGGCCCGTGACAGCCGCCTGATCGAGCTCGACGGGCCAGGCCTGCTGCGCGCCGTGGACGAGCTGCCGGATGTGGGGGAGGCCGTGGTGCGTGCCTTCCTGCTCCGGCGGCAGATGCTGATCGACACCGGAACCGTGGGCGTGCAGATCGTGGGATCGCGCTTCTCACCCGCGGCCCATCAGCTGCGCGACTTCGCGACCCGCAACCTGGTTCCGTTCCGCTGGGTGGACGTCGAGAACGACCCTGAGGCCGAGATCCTGCTCCGGCGGGCCAACTACTCGCCGGCGGACACGCCGGTGGTGATCGGCAAGTCGGGCAAGTACGCCAAGAACCCGACCATCGCTCAATTTGCCCACTGTGCGGGGCTCACGGCGACGTTCTCCGACGACCATGTCTACGACCTGGTCGTGGTGGGCGCGGGCCCGGCGGGCCTCGCGGCCTCGGTCTATGCGGCCTCCGAGGGGCTCGACGTGATGACCGCCGATCAGCTCGCCGCGGGAGGGCAGGCGGGCACCAGCGCCCGGATCGAGAACTACCTCGGCTTTCCGGCCGGCATCTCCGGCAAGGACCTGACCACCAACGCGCTGGTGCAGGCCCAACGCTTCGGGGCCCGCATTACGGTGCCGTGTCTGGTGCGTTCCCTCGGCCTCGACGGCGGGGACCGGGTCGTCACCCTCGCCGACAGCACCAGGCTCCGCACCCGCTGCGTGCTGGTCGCGAGCGGCGTGGCCTACCGCAAGCTCGAGGTGCCGCGGTTCGCCGACTTCGAGGGCGCGGGGATCTACTACGCTGCCACGGAAATGGAGGCCAGGCTCTGTCGGGGCGAAGAGGCCGTCGTGGTCGGCGGCGGCAACTCGGCCGGGCAGGCGGTGGTGTTCCTGGCGCGCGCCTCGCGCCACGTGCACCTGCTGGTGCGCGGGCCGGACCTGGGCGCCAGCATGTCGCGCTACCTGATCGATCGGCTCCAGGCCCTCGAGAACGTGACCATTCACCTGGGCACGCAGGTCACTGCCTTGGAAGGCGACGGGCGGCTCAGCGCGGTGCGGACCAGGGACCGGGCGGAGCGCGAGCTGACGGTGGAGACGGGGGCCCTGTTCCTCTTCATCGGCGCGGACCCGAATACGAGCTGGCTCCGCAACTGCGTGGCGCTGGACAAGAACGGGTTCGTGCTCACCGGGCCGGCGCTGCCGGCCGACGCGACGGAGAACGAGCGCTGGCGGCTGGCAGCCCGCGCCCCGTTCCTGCTAGAGACCAGCCTGCCGGGCGTGTTCGCCGCTGGCGACGTGCGAAGCGGCTCGATCAAGCGGGTGGCGGCGGCCGTGGGGGAGGGGTCGCAGTCGGTGAGCTTTGTCCACGCGCACATTCAACGGCCGGTGTAGCGCGAGCGCTCGGCACTCATGACCACCACTCAGCAGCCCGCGAGCCCCGCGGTCGCACCCGAGCGTCTCGTCACTCGAGCGCTGGCGCTCTATCTGATCTCGGCGTTCGGCTCGATGATCAGCTTCTACCTGCTGCTCGCCGTCGTCCCACTGTATGCCACCGCGAGCGGCGCGGGGCGAGTCGGGGCCGGGCTCACCACCGGCGCCCTGATGCTGGCGACGGTCGCCGCGGAGCTGTTGACGCCGGCACTGCTGGCCCGCCACGGCTACCGCGTGGTGCTCGCGGCGGGACTGGTGCTGCTCGGTGCGCCCGCCCTGGTGCTGACGCTGCCGGCCGGGCTCACGACCATTCTCGCGGTGTGCGTGGTGCGGGGAGTCGGCCTCGCCATCCTGGTGGTGGCCGGCGCCTCGTTGGTGGCGATCCTGGTCCCGTCTGGTCGCCGCAGCGAAGGCTTCGGACTCCTGGGTCTCGTGGCCGGTCTGCCCGCGGTGGTGGCCCTGCCGGCGGGGGTGTGGCTGTCGGAGCGCGTGGGGTATGGGCCCGTGTTCGTGGTCGGTGCGCTGGCCGCCCTGGCCTGTCTCGCCGTGATGCCGGCGATGCCCGGGCGCATGGTCGGGGTGGGCAGCCCGATCGGGGTGCTCGAAGGCCTTCGCATGCCGGGGCAACGCCGGCCGGCGCTCATCTTCCTGCTCACCGCCATGGGCACGGGAATCGTCGTGACGTTCCTGCCACTGGCGATCCGGGGCTCAGGTCGGCTGGCGGCTCTGGCCCTGCTGGCCAACACCGTATCGGCAATGGCGGCCAGGTGGAGCGTCGGACGGTTCGGCTCTCACCACGGGCAGTCCGGCCTGCTGATGGGCGGCACGATGGTGGGCGCCATCGGCGTGGCCAGCCTCGCGCTGTTGGACAACCCGGCCGCCGTGGTCACCGGTGCCGTTCTGGTCGGCATCGGCTTCGGGGTGGCCCAGAACGCCGTCCTCACCCTCCTGTTCGATCGGGTCAGCGCCGCCGGCTACGACATGGCGAGCGCCATGTATAACCTGGCCTATGACGCCGGCATGGGCCTCGGCGCGGCCGGCTTCGGGGCGGTGGCCGTGCGGATCGGGTACCCGGGCGCCTTCCTGCTCACCGGAGCCTTGATGCTGGTCGCGCTGGTTCCCGGCTGGCGCGATCGGACCTGGCTCGGATAGCGGGTCGGCCGTCGGGGCCGGCGGGCGGACGCCGGCCTCTGGCGCTTCGGCCCTTCCCTCCGGTGCTTCGGACCTGCCGCCAGCGCTTCGTCCCCGCCGATCAGCCCTCGGACGTCTTCCGCTGCCGCTCGAGCTGCCTCAGCATCTGCAGCTGAGCCAGGCACACGGCCTGCCGCTCGCTCGTGGTCGCCAGAGTTCCCTCGCGCATGTTGGGCATTGTCCACCTCCAATTGGTTGGTTGGCTGCGCGCCGCCGGTTTCGATGGGAGGAGGATAGGGAAGGGCGGTCACCCGGCGGTCACCGGAATCTCACTTGGGGCCGATAAGGCGATAGGGCGATAGGGCGATAGCGGTTGGGGGGCCAGCGGCAAGGAATTAAGGCATACGGCCACAAGACGTTGGCATAGCTGCATGGGGCCGACCGTGGTACGAGTCGGCGCCCATCATCCTGACGCAGCAAGCGACTACGCCCGGGTCCCGGACCCGCGGAGAAGCTCCCTCGCTA
>DASSMN010000368.1:0-2500 GCA_035688885.1 Gemmatimonadales bacterium | reverse complement strand
CGCGAGCGAGCGGCTGCCGTAGGTGTCCATGCCGAGCGGCACCACCTGCGTGTCGCCGTGGAGCACCTCGATGTCGTCCACCCCCACCCCGAGCTGGTCCGCCACGATCTGGGAGAACGTGGTGACGTGGCCCTGGCCGTGGGGCGTGACGCCGATCAGCACCCGCACCGTGCCGGTGGGGAGCATCTCGATGGTGGCGGCGTCCCAGCCGCCGGCCACGTACTTGAGGGCGTGGAGCACCCGCGACGGCGCGAGGCCGCACATCTCGGTCCAGCAGGAGAGGCCGATGCCGATCTGCTTCGTGTCGCCGTTCGCGCGGCGCTGCTCCTGCTCCTTGCGCCGCTCGTCGTACCCGAGCGCCTGGATCATCGCGTCGTGCGTCAGCGGGTAGTCCCCCGAGTCCACCGTGAGCCCGCTGGCGATGGTGAAGTTGGGGAAGTTCTCGGTCGGGATGTAGTTCCTGCGGCGGAACTCCGCCGGGTCGATCCCGAGCTCGCGCGCCATGAGGTCCATGGTGCGCTCCACCGCGTACGTCGCCTCCGGCCGTCCCGCGCCGCGGTAGGCGTCGGTCGGCGTGGTGTGCGTGTAGATGTTCGTGTATTCGAAGTCGTAGCCCTCGATGTCGTACAGCCCGCCGTAGAGCCAGGCCGACAGCATCTGGATGCCGGGGGTCACGATCTGGTTGTAGGCGCCGACGGCGCACCAGACGTTGACGCGGACGGCCTTGAGCTTGCCGTCCTTCGTCGCCGCCATCTCCATGTCGGTGTAGAGGTCGCGGCCGTGGATGGTCGCGACGTAGCCCTCGGAGCGCTCCTCCGTCCACTTGATCGGCCTGTTGAGCCGGCGCGCCAGGGCCAGGCAGATCGACTCCTCGGCGTAGGTGTCGAGCTTCGAGCCGAAGCCGCCGCCGACGTCGGGGGCCACCACCCGCAGCTTCGCCTCGGCGATGCCGCAGGTGATCGCCTGCGTCGTCCGGACGATGTGCGGGATCTGGCTGGCGGTGTACATCGTGAACTCGCCCATGGCGACGTTCGGGTCGACCACGACGCCGCGGGGCTCCATGGCGTTGGGGATGAGGCGCCGCAGCCGGTACCGCTGCTTGACCTTCACCAGCTCCGGGTCGTCGAAGAACGGCTTGCTCGTCTTGTGGGGCGCGGGCGAGTCGCCCTTCTCGAAGCCCCAGACGCTGCAGACGTTGGTGCCGAAGTCGTCGTGGACGAGCGGCGCGCCGTCCTCCATCGCCGCGAGCGGGTCGGTGACGGCGTCGAGCGGCTCCCAGTCGACCTCCACCAGCTCGGCGGCGTCCTTCGCCAGGGCGCGGCTCGTGGCCACGACGACGGCGACGCCGTCGCCCACGTGGCGGGCCTTGTCCTTGGCGAGCGGGAAGTGCTCGCCAAGCTTGATGTCGTCCGTGACGGGCCAGGCGCAGACGAGGGGCGCGGCCCACTCGCTCGCCAGGTCCTCGCCGCTGAAGGCCGCGACGCAGCCCTCCATGGCGAGCGCCTTCGAGACGTCCACACCGTTGATGCGCGCGTGCGCGAACGGGCTGCGGACGATGTAGGCCCAGAGCATCCCGGGCACGGTGATGTCGTCCACGTAGCGGGAGCGGCCCGTGATGAGCTCCGGGTCCTCCTTGCGGACGATCGGCTGCCCGACGTAGCTCGAGGGCTGTTCGGTGGTCGCCATCCCGCCTCCTAGGACCCGGCCACGGCCGACACGGCCTTGACGATGTTCTGGTAGCCGGTGCAGCGGCAGAGGTTGCCCTCGAGCCCGTGGCGGATCTCCTCCTCCGACGGGTTCGGGTTCTCCTTCAGGAAGGAGGTGGCCGCCATGATCATCCCCGGCGTGCAGTAGCCGCACTGGAGGCCGTGGTTGGCCTGGAAGGAGGCCTGCATCGGGTGGAGCTCGCCGTTGGTGGCGAGGCCCTCGATGGTGGTGACCTCCATGCCGTCGGCCTGGACGGCCAGCAGCGTGCACGACTTCACGGACTCGCCGTTCAGGTGGATCGTGCAGGCGCCGCACGACGAGGTGTCGCAACCCACGTTGGTCCCCGTGAGGCCGAGGCCTTCACGGAGGAAGTAGACGAGGAGCTCGCGCTCCTCCACGTCGGCCTCGTGCCGGACGCCGTTGACCGTGATCGTGATGTGCTTCACGCCGCCTCCCCCCCTTTGTGGCCGCCCCCGCGGCCGAACAGTCGCTTGATGGACGACACGAGCGCCGCGATCGCGAGCGAGAGGCCCGAGATGGGCTTCTCGGCCTGGGTCACGGCCGCCGCCGCCTCCTCCGGCGTCGCCGACAGCTGCGCCTGGATGCACGCGGCGAACTGGTCGACGAGCTTGTTGGACACGTCCTGCACAACCCCGGGCCGGCCGAGCTGGGCCACCTGGCCGGAGAAGCGCAGGTCGGTGTCCATGTGGACACGCGTGCCGCCGCCCTCGATCCCGGTGAGCTGCGAGGCGACCGTCCCCTCCGCGCCCCCCTTCCCCCGCGTGTCGCGGCC
>DASSMN010000252.1:0-2380 GCA_035688885.1 Gemmatimonadales bacterium | reverse complement strand
ACTCGGGCAGGACCACGCCCGTGCCGGCGGCGAGGTCGTCGGCCTCATCGGCGATCTGAAGGAAGGCGCCTTATCGCAGCCGGCGGCTCCGACCATGTACTTGTCCCACGCGCAGTTCCCCATGGGCTTCATGAGCGTCGCGATCCGGACGAGCGGGGATCCGCTGCTGCTGGTGAAGCCGGCGCAGGCCGCCCTTGCCGCGACCGATCCGGACGTCCCGCTGTTCCGGCTCCGCAGCATGGACCAGCTCCTCGCGGCGAGCATCGCGCAGCCGCGCCTGTACGCGTTGCTCCTCGCCCTGTTCGCCCTGGTGGCGATCACGCTCGCCGCCGTCGGATTGTACGGCGTCCTGGCCCAGACGGTCGCGCAGCGCGAGCGCGAGCTCGGGGTCCGGATGGCGCTCGGCGCCACGGCCCGCGATGTGGTCGGGATGGTCGTGAAGCAGGCGACCCGGCTCGCCGCGGTCGGGGTGGTCGTGGGGTTGGCGGGCGGCCTGGCGGCGACGCGCATCCTCGCGACCCTGCTCTTCGGAGTGAAGCCGTTCGATCCCGGCACCTTCGTGACCGTCGGTGTCGGCCTGTTCGTGATCGCACTGGCGGCGAGTCTCGTCCCGGCGCGCCGCGCGACGCAGGTGGATCCGATGGAGGCGTTGCGAACTGAATGAGAGTGGCTGGTGGCCAGTGGCCTGTGGCTGGTGAATCAATCGTAGGGACTGGCCACTGACCACCGGCCACCAGCCACCTTGAGGAGGCACAATGGACGCCCTGCTGCAAGACATCCGCTACGCCGTCCGCCAGCTCGCCAAGAGCCGGGCGTTCACCGCGGTCGCCGTGCTCACGCTGGCGGTCGGCATCGGGGCGAACACGGCGATCTTCAGCGCGGTGCACACGGTGCTGCTCAAGCCGTTGCCCTTTCCGGAGTCCGAGCGGCTGGTCGAGGTCCTCACGATTGGATCTCAGGAGCCGCGCTTCGGGATCTCCTACCCGGATCTCCAGAGCCTGCGGGGGATGACCCAGGACTTCACCGCCGTCGGGGCGTCGACCCGGCAGCAGTACAACCTCACCGGCGCCGGCGACCCGCAGGAAGTGCAGGCCGCGTCGGTCACCGCCGACCTGTTCGCCACGCTGCAGGTCCATCCGGAGATCGGTGCGCTGTTCACGGCCGCCGAGGAGCGCAGCCCGGTCGCGCTGGTCTCCCACGGCCTCTGGGTGACGAGCTTCGGCGGCGACCCCCGCATCATCGGCAAGGCGATCGCGCTCGACGGCAAGAGCTACACGGTGATCGGCGTGATGCCCGCCGGGTTCCATTTCCCGGACCGGTCCACCCGGGTCTGGACGCCGATCGGCGACGCGCTGGCGCAGATGCCCCAGGCGGAGACGAACCGCGATTTCCACTTCCTCAGCGCCGTGGCGCGTCTCCAGTCGGGCGTGACGCTGGCGCGCGTCACGGGCGACCTCGCGGTGATCGCCGACCGGCTCAATGCCGCCGATTCCGCGGCCGACGCCGCCTCAGGCACGGTCCGGCGCCAGATCGTGGCCAGCGGAGGAGGCCCGGGACCGCGCCCGGGCGGAGGGCCGAGGGCCTCGAGCCCCTTCAGCAACGGGTTCAGCGCCACGTTCCTGCACGAAGTCGCGATCGGCGATGCCCGCCGCCCGCTCTTCATCATGCTGGGAGCGGTGGGCGTGGTGCTGCTGATCGCCTGCGCCAACGCCGCCAACCTGCTGCTGGCGCGAGCGGTGGCGCGGCGTCGCGAGATGGCGATCCGGCAGGCGCTGGGCGCGGCTCGCGGCCGGCTGGTGCGGCAACTGCTGACCGAAAGCGTGCTGCTCGCGCTGGCCGCGGGGGCCGTGGGCATCCTCTTCGCCAGCTGGGGACTGCGCGCGCTCATCACGATCTGGCCCAACGCGCTCCCCAACGCGAGCGAGATCGCGCTGGACGGGCCGGTGCTGGCGTTCACGGTCGGGCTGGCCCTCCTGACCGGGCTCGCCTTCGGCCTCGTGCCGGCATGGCGGGCGTCGGCGCCCGGAATCGAGGAGGCGCTCCGTGACGAGGCTGCGGGCGCCACCGGCGGCCGGCGGCGCCGGCTGCAGGGAGGACTGGTGGTCGGCGAGGTCGCGCTGGCGCTGGTGCTGCTCGTCGGGGCGGGCCTCCTCGTCCGCAGCTTCATCCGCTTGAGCAGCGTGAATCCCGGCTACGACACGCGCAACCTGCTGGCGGCCCGGATCCGGCTCACGCCGGCGCGCTACCCGAACCAGGCGGGACAGGCCCAGTTCTTCGCCAACGTGCTCGACGCGCTCGCCGCCCGACCCGGCGTTCAGAACGCGAGCATCGCGGGTACCCTTCCGCTCTCGGGGTCGGTCCGCATATGGGCCTTCGATCC
>DASSMN010000244.1:0-2703 GCA_035688885.1 Gemmatimonadales bacterium | reverse complement strand
CCCGGAGTTCGGCCTCCTGGTGCTGCCCGCGATCCTGCAGGAGCTGCTCGTCGTGGTGAGCTTCCTGATCCGTGGCCGGGCCCGGATGGGCGCGCCGAGCTGGGATGCCCGCGCCATCGCCTACACCAACAGCTTCGTCATCCTCGGGTTCATCTGGCTCGCCTCTGAGGCTCGTCCGGACTGGCTGCGGCAGACCGGTGACCCAAGTGTCCGTCTGGCCGGCTCGGTGCTCTGGGCTATCGGCGCCGTGCTGAGCCTCTGGCCGCTCTGGTATCTCCGCCGGTCGTTCAGCCTCGAGCCCGAGGCGAGGAGCCTGGTCACCACCGGACCCTATCGCCTGGCCAGGCATCCCATTTATACCGTGTATCTGCTGATCAACCTTGGGATCCTGCTGCGTCATCTGACCGTGCCCTTCACGCTGGTTCTCGCGATCTGGCTCGTGACCCTGCTGCTGCGCATCCGCTATGAGGAGGGTGTCCTGAGCGCCGCCTTTCCCGAGTACCCCGAGTATCGTCGCCGGGTGCGGGCCTTCGGATTCATCGGATGAGCCGCCGAGCCCGACCGTCGCTCTTCGACATCATTTTCACCATCTGGGCCCTGGTGGTGCCGATCGGGTTCGGCTATCGCCTGGTCAATAGCGACGGCGACATGGCCCGGCATATCCGCCTGGGCGAGGTGATCCTCGACCAGGGCCACCTGCCCCGCACCGACCTGTTCTCCCACACCATGGGCGGGAAGCCGTTCATCGCCTTCGAGTGGGGGAGCGAGGTCCTCTACGCGCTGGCGTACCGGCTCGCCGGGCTGGTGGGAGTGGTGACACTGTCGGGCCTCACGCTAGCGCTGGCCTACGCCCTGGTCGCGCGCTTCCTGGTGCGGCGCGGCGGCGACCCGCTCCTGGCCTACCTCGTGAGCATGGCCGCCGCCGTCCTGAGCGCGGCGCACTGGCTCGCGCGTCCGCACCTGTTCACCATGCTCCTCGTGGTCGTCCTGCTGGAGCTGATGGTGCGGCCGCAACGGAAGCTCTGGCCGTATGTCCCCCTGTTCGTGCTCTGGGCCAACCTGCACGGCGGGTTCTTCTACGGCTGCATCACCCTGGTGGTGTACGCGATGGGCGAGCTGGCCGAGGGGTGGCTCGTGCTGGGCGAGGCGCGACGGAAGTGGTTCGCCGAGGCGCGCCACCACCTCGCGGCCGCGGGCATCGGACTGGTGGTGAGCCTGCTCAATCCCAACAGCTGGCACCTCCTGGCCCACGTGGCGGGGTTCTTCGGGAACAGCGCCATCCTGGCGTTGACCCAGGAGTTTATGAGCCCCGACTTCCACACCGTCAACGGTAAGATCTTCCTGCTGGTGCTGCTCACCGTCATCGGCTCGCTGGCCCTGAGCCGCCGGCGGCCGCCGCTCCCGACGCTGCTCATCCTCCTGGTCAACGTCGCCTTCGCCCTCATCTCCCAGCGCAACATCGAGCTCTTCGCGCTGGTGGCGCTGCCGCTGGTCGCGCTGCATCTGGATCCGGAGTGGCGCGCGCTTCCGGTGCTCCAGCGGGCCAAGGAGGTGTTCCAGCGCGAGCACGAGGGCGCCTACAGCGGCGTGGGCGCGGCGGTCGCCGCGGTGCTGCTGATCGGTTTCGCGCTGGCCGGGGGGCGCGTGGCCGGGCTGGAGGTGATTCCCGCCCGGTTCGATCCCAAGGTCTTCCCCGTGGCCGCGGTCGCGAAGGCCCGCGCCGAGCGGCTGCAGGGCCGGATGTTCAACAACTTCATCTGGGGCGGGTACCTGGTCCACGAGTGGCCGGAGCAGCGGATCTTTATCGACGGGGCGACCGACTTCTACGGCGAGGAGTTGTTCAAGGACTACATCCGGGTCAACGGCCTCGATCCGGGCTGGCGCGAGATCCTCGATCGCTGGAAGGTGAACATGGCGCTCATCCCGCCACAGTCGCGCCTGGCCCACGAGCTGGTGCGGGACCGCTCCTGGCGGATCTGGTACTGCGACTCGACCGCCACGATCCTGCTCCCGCCCGACACCGCTCTGACCGGCGGCCGGGGCGTCGAGTCCGATCTGAGCCGCTGCGGCAGCTAGGCCGGGCGGCCGAACCCGCGACGTCGGGCGAAGAACGCCGCCGCGAGCAGGAAGACGCCGAGCTGCACCAGGAACGCGCGCGTGAGCAGCCGGACCTGCAGTCCCTCCTGATCGGTCCCCAGGAGGTCGTGGGTGCCCGCGGTCGCCGTCGGCGGAGGGGCGGAGCGCGCGGCGCCCTGGGACAATCGGGAGTAGACGGCGTACTCCCCCACGTCGGCCACCCACTGGTATTGCCGGAGCAGCGGCGCGAACCGAGGGTCGCGGTCGAAGTAAGCGATGTAGTCGAGCCGGCGGAGTCCGTTGGTGGGCAGGTCCCGCGCGTGGCGCAGCACGACCAGCACGGTCGGCTGATAGCGCTCGAAGTCGGCGAAGGCCGCGTCGTTCAGGTACCGCTCCACCGGGCTCATCTGCGCCGGGTCGCGGAAGCGGAGCGGGGCGTCGGCGTGCAGCTCGTCCCAGTAAACGGCGGGCAGGATCCACAGCTGCGGAAAGCGCGAGGCCGAGGGCACTCCGCTGTAGTTGATCAGTGGGTACGCCGATCCGATGTGATAGGACATGACGAAGACCCGGCCGTTGCCGGCGTGCTCGCGAACGATCCGGACCCGGGCCTCGATGTCCGCCCGCTCG
>DASSMN010000454.1:0-7253 GCA_035688885.1 Gemmatimonadales bacterium | reverse complement strand
GCGGGCGGGTTCGGGCGGCGGGCGCTGGGCCCGTGGGGCGAGGAGACCATCAAGATCTTCGTGCAGGAGGCGCTCAACGAAGCGCTGAAGCTGGAGACCGCCCTGGCCAGGATTCGCGCCAATCGCCGGGTGGTGCTGATGCACTACTCCCCGATCGAGGGCACCGTCGAAGGCGAGCCCAAGGAGATCTACCCCTACCTCGGCTCCAGCCGGCTGGAGGAGCCACTGACCCGCTACCCGGTGGACGCCGTGTTCCATGGCCACGCCCATCACGGGTCGGCCGAGGGGCGGACCAAGACCGGGGTGCCGGTCTACAACGTGTCGATCGTGCTGCTGCAGCACCTCCATCCCGACGGATGGCCGGTGCGCCTGCTCGAGATCCCTACCGATGGGGCGGCGGACCCCGCCTGATCACCCGCCGCCGGGGATCCCCTTCCCGCCCGGCACGCCCAGCTCGGTCATGGCCCGGAGGTCGAGCACCTCGTCCAGCTCCTTGCCCTCGAGCAGCTGCTTCTTCATCACCAGCGCTTTCACCGTGAGGCCGGTGGCCAGAGCTTCCTTGGCCAGCTTGGCGGCTTCCGCGTAGCCGATCTTGGGGGCGAGCGCGGTCACCAGCGCCGGGCTCCGCTCCAGCCAGTAGGCGCACTGCTGCTCGTCGGCCTCGATTCCGTCCACGCACCGCTCGGCCAGCACCCGGGTGGCATTGCCGACGATGATCAGCCCGAACACGATATTGTGGGTGATGACCGGCATCATGACATTGAGCTCGAGCTGACCGGCCTCCGCGGCGAGGGCCACCGTGGTATCGAGCCCCAGCGCCTGGAAGCAGACCTGATTCACCATCTCGGCGATCGAGGGATTGACCTTGCCCGGCATGATGCTCGAGCCCGGCTGCACGGCGGGCAGGAGGATTTCCGCCAAGCCGGTGCGCGGCCCCGAGGCGAGGAGCCGGATGTCGTTCGCGATCTTGTTCAGGTCCAGCACGTAGGCGCGGAACGCCCCGCTCAGCGTGGCCACGTCGCCCATGCTCTGCATGAGCTGAATGCGGTCCCTGCCCTCACGCAGGTCGAGCCCGCTCACCTGGCGGAGGTACTTGACCATGAGCGCGGGATAGGCCGGCTCGGCGTTGATCCCGGTCCCCACGGCCGTGCCGCCGATGTTCATCTCGCGGAGCCAATCGGCTGCCTGGGCCAGCTTTGCGCGGTGCCGCTCGACGGTGTGGCCGTAGGCGGTGAACTCCTGCCCCAGCCGGATCGGGGTGGCGTCCTGCAGATGGGTGCGGCCCGACTTCATGATGTTGTCGAACGCGGTGCCCTTGGCCAGCAACGCGGCGGCGAGCCGGTCGAGCGCGGCCAGCATGGCGGGAAGCGTGGCCAGGACCGCCAGGCGCATCGCGGTCGGGATCACGTCGTTGGTGCTCTGCGCCATATTCACGTGATCGTTGGGGTGGACCGGCGCGTATACCCCGCGCGGCTTGCCCAGGATCTCGTTGGCGCGGTTGGCGAGCACCTCGTTCACATTCATGTTGTGGCTGGTGCCCGCGCCCGCCTGATACACGTCCACGACGAACTGATCCCGGTGCTTGCCCGCCAGCACCTCGTCGGCGGCCTTCACGATCGCGTCGGCCAGCGCCGGCTCGAGGCGCCCGGTCTCCTTGTGGGTCAGTGCCGCGGAGCGCTTGATCCAGACCACCGCGTCGACGAACGCCGGCAGCGGCCGCAGGCCCGAGATCGGGAAGTTCTCCGCCGCGCGCAGCGTCTGGATGCCGTACAGCGCGTCCGCGGGGACGGCCTTCTCGCCGAGGGGATCGCGTTCGATGCGGGTGGTGGTCATGGTCGGGGGATATCCTGTCGCCGCGGTGTCGGAGCCGCTCGGGCGGCCCTCGTCTGAGACTCGTCAGAGAACGGTAGCGTCCTGCGTACATGTGGCCAAACGTGCCAAAGATAGCCTGGGGAGGCCGGCAGGTATGGACGAACACTTCCGCGATATCGGGCGGTCCACAAGTTTCCGCGCGGACGCCGCCACCAAGGCCGATTTGTTCCGCGGCGCATCCCTGTTCCTGGGTCTCAACTGCTTCGAGGCCGGACAGGCGCAGCGGGTGCACACCCACGCGGGAGCCGACAAGTTCTACCTGGTCGTGAGCGGGCGGGCGAGGATGACCGTGGGCACCGAGACGCGGGAGGTCGGACCGGGTAGCGTCATCTGGGCTCCGGCCGACGTGCCGCACGGCGTCGCGGAAGCGCTGGAGCGGACCGTGCTCCTAGTGGGGATCGCTCCACCGCCCCGCTAGCTGGCGAACGGCCGGCCAGCCGTAGACCCGAGCGGCCAGCACCACACCGAGCAGGACGCCGATCCCGTTGGTGTAGATACGCCAGGCCAGGAGCAGCCAGCCCTCGTCGGCCCCGAGATCGCCCGCGGCGCCGCCCAGGAATCCCAGCTCGACCGCGCCGGCCCCGGAGGGCGTCGGCAGAATCAGCTGGCTGTAGAGCAGCGCGAACGAGCCGACGGCGAGCGGTCCGATGGGCGGCGGGCTCGGCAGGGTCAGCGCCAGCACCGGGAGGATGGCGACCCGGGAGGCCAGGTTGATCAGGCTCATGGGGACGCTCGCCAGCAGCGGCCAGCGCGGCATTCGCCTCCAGTACACCATCGCCCGCCGCACCGGGCGGCGAAGCTGGCGCGCCGCCGGCGACGCGACCTTGAGCCGGGCCGAGCGCCAGGCCAGCAGGCTCAGCACCACCACGGCCAGCACCCACGGCCATGCGGTCGCCGCCGCGGCGCTCAGCCGCGGTCCGGCCTCATCCCACCATTCCGGCGCGTAGCGCCAGGCCAACCAGCCCGCGGCGACGATGATGACCGGCCACGCGGCCAGCACCTCGAGGCTGATCGCCACGAATGCGGCAGGCGCGGGGACGCGGCTCCGGAGCATGCCGGCGAGCCGCGCGGGCTCGCCCCCGATGCGGAGTGGCGTCAGGGCGCACGCCGCGTCTCCGAACGCGTTCAGTACGAACGAATCCCACAGCGAGATGCGGTGGCCCAGTCCGCGGATGATCCACTGGATGCGCCAGGCTCGCGCGAGGAGGTCGGCGGCGACCAGCCCGAGGCAGATGAGATGCGCCTGGACCGGCGTCATTCGCCGAGGGCGCTGTACGTGATGGGTCGGTGTCGCGTAAGCCAGCGATCCAGCGTGCGGCCGAGCGAGGCGGCCGTGGCGCGGTGCCAGAGATCCTGCGGATGGAGGGCGATGCGCGCGAGCGGCGCCGCTCCCTGGAAGGTCCAGCGAGCGCGGGCCACCGCCACCGACCCCCAGGCGCGGAGCGGGCCGCGAGCGCTCCACCGCACCGCCGGGGCGGGCAGCCGGCGCCCCGAGGGGAACAGCCGGATGACGGCCTCGTCCTCGCTGAATCCCAGGCCGCTGGCGCCGGCCGCTCGATGACCCTCATCGCGGGCGAGCCAGGCAGGCGGCACGAAGCCCACCGGCTCGAGTCCCAGGGCGCGCAGTCGCGCGCCGCCACGCGCGATCCGCTCGCGCGCGGCCGGCTCCTGCAGGGTAAGAAACTCGCCCTCCCGGGCGGTGCGGCCCCAGGCACGCAGCTCGTCGCCCAGACCGCGCGGCAGCCCGACCTCGTCGTGGCGCTCGCCGTGGAGCACGATCTCGGCCCCCTCGGCGGCGCGGGCCCGAAGCCAGGCCACGAACTCCGGATGGGACTCCAGCGGCCAGGCGCCGTGCCAGTCGGGCACCACCAGCAGCGCCGGGCGTACGTCGCGCGCGGCGCACAGTGCCCACAGGCGCTCCACACCCGCCGCGAGCGCCGGAGTGACGTCGTGGATCGAGACGAGCAGGCTCACGACGCCAGCAGATCCCGATAGACGCTGAAGATGCGATCGAGGACCGCGTCCCAGCCGTGGTGGGCTTCGGCGTAGCGGCGGCCCGCCGCACCCAGCGCCTCGAGCGGGCCGCGCAGCACTCGTTCGGCGGTCTCGGTCAACGCGCCGGGCTCGCCCGACGCGAACACCGCGCCGGCTCCCGAGCGGGCCACGGTCTCGGCCACGCCACCCCGATCGGCGGAGACCAGTGGCGTTCCGCTCGCGAGGGCCTCGAGCGCGGACAGCCCGAAGGTCTCGATCGAGCAGGGTGCCACGGCGAGGTCGGCGGCGGCCAGCAGATCCGCGAGGCGATTCCGGTCCGGCTGAAACGGGAGCCAGGCACAGCGCTCGCTTCCGGCCCGGCGCTGGAGCCTCCGCTTGGCCGGCCCATCGCCTACCAGGACGAGGCGGGCGCCCGTGCGGCGCTCGACCTCGGGCCACGCGTCGAGCAGCAGATCCACCTCCTTCTCGCCGGCCAGACGACCCACGTAAATCGCGAGCGGCCCCTCGGGAAGTCCGTGCCGCCGCCTGGTCTCCGCCGCGTCCGCGCGACGGCGGGGGTGGAACCGCTCGAGGTCCACGCCGAGCGACACGCGCACCACCCGTTCCACGCCGGCGCGCTCGAGCTCGCCGGCCACGAAGGCCGATGGCGCGAGCGTCGCGCGCACCATGCGACCGAGCCGGCGCACGTACCGCCAGGCGAGGTCGGCGGCCTGGCGGCGGGTGTGGCCGGCCCGCTCGGGCCACGGGGCGATCACCCGCGGGAAGTTGCTGTGATAGAACCAGGCCACCGGGAGGTCCACCCGCCGGGTAGCCAGATGCACCAGCCACGGCGCGAACCAGGTGCTGCCGACCTCGATCAGATCGGGCCGCTCGTGTGCCACGATGCGGCTGGTGGACCGGGTGGCGAGCATGAAGCGATAGGGCTTCTGGGTCGGAACGCTGGGTCCGTGGAGCCGGTAACAGCGGACCCCGCCGGCCTCGAGAATCTCGTCGCGGGCGCCGGGGACGACGATCGCCTGCCGCAGCTCACCGTTGCGCTGGACGTAGGCGGCCTTCTGAAGGAGATAGGTGCGCACGCCGCCCGTCGTTTCGCCGAAGAACTCGGTGATATCGAGCACGCCAAGCCGGGCGGCGGGCCGCAGTCGAGGCGGAAGGTCGAGGCGCGAAATGTCCAGCGAGGTGCGCGCGCCTGAGGGCGCGACCACCTCGAGGCCCGGCAAGCCGCCGGCCGTGACGTCAGTCAGAGCAATCCCCGAGCGGATACACCGTGCCGCAGTTGGGGCACGGATTCTTGCAGCCGAAGGCGCGGGACGGCACGGGAAACCCGCAGCGGTTGCAGAGCGGGCGGTCGGCCGGTCGGGCGGTCAGCCGGTCGGGTGAAAGATCCGGCCAGTCCGACCGTCCCACCGTCCGACCCTCCGGGCGCCCGCCCGTCGCGTCACCCAATGGGAAATGCCCCCGTCAGAAACGGGTTGGTCAGCCGCTCGATCCCGATGGTGGTGTCCGGGCCGTGGCCGCTGTGGACGATCGTGGAATCGGGCAGGGAGAGGAACTGGGTCTGGATGGTGCCCATGAGCGTGGCGAAGTCGCCGCCGGGCAGATCGGTGCGGCCGATCGAGCCGTTGAACAGCACGTCGCCGCCGAACACGCGGTCGTGACCCACGAAGCTTACGCTGCCCGGCGAGTGGCCCGGGGTGAAGCGCACGTCGAAGCGCAGCGAGCCGACCTCGAGCGTGGTACGGGCGTCGAGCGCCACCTCGGGCGGCGGCGGCACCTCGAGCTGCATGCCGACCCAGGCACCGAACTGGGGCAGAGCGTCGTAGATCGGCCGATCCAGGGGGTGCAAGTGGATCGGCGCACCTGTCGCCCGGTGCACCGCGGCCACCCCGATGATATGGTCCACGTGCGCGTGGGTGAGCCAGATCCCCCGAAGATGCCAGGCGCGGGTATCGAGCTCGGCGAGAAACATGGAGGGTTCCTCGCCGGGATCGATGATCACCGCGTCGCGCGTGCGTCGGTCGGCCAGCAGATAGCAGTTCTCCGCGAACTGCCCGTTCGGGAGAGACACGACCTCCAGCTCAGACACCGACCTGCGCCCTCACGTCGTCGCTGCGCCGGTCCTTGAGGTACTTCTCCACCGCGATGGCGGCAGTGGTCGCGTCGCCCACCGCGGTGGTGACCTGACGGGTCAGCTGCACCCGCAGATCGCCCGCCGCGAACAGGCCGGGGATCGAGGTCATCATCCGCTCATCGGTGATGATGTAGCCGCTCGGGTCGTGGTCGAAGTGCTGCTTCACCAGGGACGAGTTGGGGTGGAACCCGATGAAGACGAACGCGCCCGTCACCGGCAGCGTCTGCCGCTCGCCGGTGACCGTGTCCTCCAGCTCCAGGCTCTGCAGGCCGCCCGGGCCGCCCCTCATCTCGAGCACCCGGCGGTTCCAGATGACCTCGATCTTCGGGTTCGCGAACAGCCGCTCCTGCAGGATCTTCGAGGCGCGGAACTCGTCGCGCCGATGGATGACGTACACCTTCGACGCGTAGCGGGTGAGGTAGTCGGCCTCTTCGACCGCCGCGTCGCCGCCACCGATCACCGCGATGGTCTCGCCCTTGAAGAAGGCGCCGTCGCATACCGCGCAGTAGGAGACGCCCCGCCCGGCGTACTCGAGCTCGCCCGGGACCTCGAGCTTCGTGGGCGTGCCCCCCGCCGTGAGGATGACGGCGGGGGCCTCGTAGGTCGTGCCGCCGGTCGTGGCAACCTCGAAGATGCCATCGTCGCGGCGCGCGATCGACTCGACGTTCTCCTGCCGGATGTCGGCGCCGAAGGCTCGCGCGTGCGCCGCCATCTTGTGGGCCAGGTCGCGGCCGAGGATGTGCTCGAACCCCGGGTAGTCATCGATCCACTCGGTGTTGAGCAGCTCACCCCCCGGCACACCGCGCTCGAGCAGCACCGCCTTGAGCATCCCGCGGCCGGCGTACATGGCCGCGCAAAGCCCAGCCGGGCCGCCACCTACGATGATCAGCTCGAACTCTTCGGTACGGCTCATCGGGTCCCCGTGGTCTGGATCGTCAAATATAGAACGCTCAGGGGTTCCCGCAGCCACGGCACAGCGGTGTCGCGGGGCCCCGATCCGCGCAGTCGAGGGCCACCGGCTTCAGGTCGCGCCGGCGTGCCGGGCTGCGGTCGGCCGAGCGGCCACGGCGCCAAGGTGGAGCAGGCTGGCCGCGCCGTGGCAGGCGGAGACCGTGCCCACCAGCACGTCGATCGGCTCGCCGGTGCTCCCGGCACGGGCGACCAGCTCATCCCCGGCGAGGACCGCCGCGACGTCGAACATGCCCACGCCGTAAACCCGATGGCGGCAGGTGAAGAGCACCGGTCCGGCGGTGGG